>JAHCKJ010000047.1 GCA_026125835.1 Sphingopyxis sp. | reverse complement strand
GATGTCGTGCGTGTGGCGCAGATGATCGACGCCGGGCAGCCCGCCGCCAAAGGCGCGGCGGTTGTTCACCAAACCCCCGACGCTGATCCCGCCAAAACCGGTGCCATGATAGCCGCGCTCGCGCCCGATCAGCCGGGTGCGCGTCCCCTGCCCCTTCGCGCGCTGGATCGCGAGCGCAATTTTCAGCGCGGTATCAACCGATTCGGACCCGCTGTTGGTAAAGAATATCCGGTCGAGGCCATCGGGCATCAGCGCTGCAAGCCGCTGCGCCAGTTCGAACGGCAGCGGGTGGCCGAGCTGGAAGGTTGGCGCAAAATCGAGCGTTGCGGCGGCCTTCGCGATCGCTTCGGTGATCTCGGGGCGGCAATGACCGGCATTGCTGCACCAGAGGCCTGACGTGCCGTCGAGGATGTCGCGCCCGTCGCTCGATCGGTAGTACATGCCGCTTGCGGCAACGAGCTGGCGCGGGTGCGCCTTGTAGGATTTGTTGGCGGTGAACGGCATCCAGAAGGCTGCCAGTGGATCATTTTCGCCCTTCATTGCGTGCCATCTCCCGCTCTCAGATACCGTCATTGCGAGGAGCCGAAGGCGACGCGGCAGTCCAGAGCAGGCGTAAACCGCCCTGAATTGCTTCGCTTCGCTCGCAATGACGCGTTGCAATGTGGCCAGCAAACGCGGGGCTGGCAACGTCGAAAATGGCCGATAACGGCCCCTCTGGCGCTTCGCCCCCGCTTGCGATAGGCTGGCCGTCCACAAACGGGCCGGCTCCTCGGCCCAATCGGGGGCGCATGTCAGTCAATCTGGAACAATGGATCAGCGACCATAAAATCGACGAAGTCGAATGTATCGTCCCCGACATCAACGGGGTCCAGCGCGGCAAGGTGCTGCCGGCCAAGAAGTTCCTGTCCTCGGTCAAGGACAAGTCGCTGCGTATCCCGGGCAGCGTGTTCATCTGCACGATCGACGGCCATTACCCCGAGGACATCGACGACATCTGGGACAAGGATCCCGACAAGATCCTGATCGCCGATCCCGGCACCATCTGCGTCGCGCCCGGCTTCACCTCGCCGACCGCCTTTGTCATCGCCGACGCATTCAATGGCGACGGCAGCGAGGTCGACATCGCGCCGCGCACGATCCTGAAAAAAGTCCTCGGCCTCTATGCCGAAAAGGGCTGGAAGCCGATCATCGCGCCCGAGGTCGAATTCTACCTCGTCTCAAAAAATGCCGACCCCGATTTCCCGCTGACCCCGCCGGTCGGCCAGTCGGGGCGCAGCGAGAGCGCCAGCCAGCCTTACGGGCTGGAGGCGATGAACGAATATGAGGATATCATCGATCATATCTATGACGATTGCGAGCTGATGGGGCTCGATATCGACACGATGATCCACGAAATGGGCGCCGCGCAGCTCGAGGTCAATTTCGAACATGGCGACCCGCTGCGGCTTGCCGACGAGGTTTTCCTGTTCAAGCGCGTCGTGCGCGGCGTCGCCAAGCAGCATAATGTCTATGCGACTTTCATGGCCAACCCGATGGCGGGTCAGCCGGGCAGCGCAATGCACATCCACCAGTCGGTGGTCGATGCCGCCACCGGCAAGAACCTGTTTTCGACCGCCAACGGACGCGACAGCGCGGCGTTCCGCTCCTATGTCGCCGGGCTGATCCGCTTCATGCCGCAAATCGCGCCGCTGTGGGCGCCGAACGTCAACAGTTTCCGCCGGATGCGCCCCGACAGCGCCGCGCCGATCAACGTCCAGTGGGGCGTCGACAACCGCTCGTGCGGTTTCCGCGTTCCCGTGTCGGACAAGCACAACCGCCGCGTCGAAAACCGACTGCCCGGCGCCGACAGCAATCCCTATCTGGCGATCGCCGCGTCGCTGGTGTGCGGCTATATCGGGATGGTGGACCGCATGGTGCCGCCCAAGCCGATCGCGGGCAGCGCGTACAACCGCGCTCGCACCCTGCCGCGCACGCTGGAGGCGGCGCTCGACCGGTTCAGCTCGTGCAAAAAAGTCCGCAACCTGCTCGGCGACGATTTCTTCGAAATCTTCTTTGCGGTGAAGGATTATGAGCTGTTCAACTATCAGTCGGTGGTGTCGAGCTGGGAACGCGAACATCTGTTGATGCGGGTCTGACCCGCGGCCCGGCCATGACCGACCCGCTGAACCACAGCTATTATGCCGCAACCGCACACGAACGTCGGCCGTGCAGCGACGTTCGGGGCGACGCGCGCTGCGACGTCGCGGTGATCGGCGGCGGATTTACGGGCCTCAGCGCCGCTCTTGCGTGCGCTGAGCGCGGCTTCTCGGTTATCCTCGTCGAAGCGGGGTTCGTCGGATTCGGCGCCTCGGGACGCAATGGCGGACAGCTCATTCCGGGCCTCCGTTGGACGGCATCGGAGCTGGAAGAAGAATTCGGACGCGAACGCACCGATGCGCTGTTCGATCTTTGCTGGCGCGACAACCGCGTGATGGCGCGCATCGCGAAGCACGGGATCAAATGCGACCTGAAAGCGGGTCATCTAGAGGCCGCATGGACACCCCGGGATTTTGACGCGATGCGCCGTGAAGCCGACTATTTGGCAGCGCGGTTCGGCTATAAAAGCGAGATCGTAGAGAAGGCCGATATGGCCGCGCACATCGCGACGCCGCTTTACCACGGCGGCATCTACGATCCTCAGGGCGGACATTTCCATCCACTAAACTATGCGGTTGGCCTTGCCCTTGCTGCCGAAAAGGCCGGCGTCGATATCCGGGAAAGTCATCGAGCCTATCAGATCGAGCAGGCGACCGACAGCCCTCGCGTGATAACGGATTGGTCCGAAATCGATGCCCGCTATGTCATCGACGCGACCGACAGCTGGATCGGCCAAGTCGAACCCGATCTCGGTCGCTACACCGTGCCGATCATGAACTATAATATCGCGACTGCGCCGTTGCCCAACGCCGACGCTCTCCTCCCCAGCGACGCCGCGGTCGCCGACAGCCGCTTCGTGCTCAACTATTTCCGCCTGTCCGCCGACAAGCGCCTGATCTTCGGCGGCGGCGAGCGCTATTCGCAGACACCCCCGCGCGACATCGCCGCGTTCGTCCGGCCGTTCATGGCGCAGGTGTTTCCGCAAATCGCCGACGCGCCGATCGACTATGGCTGGGGCGGGGCGGTCGCGGTGACGATGAACCGATTGCCGCATATCGGACGGCGCGGGAATGTTTTTTTCGCGCACGGTTTTTCGGGGCATGGCGCGCTGGTGACGACGCTGGCGGGCGAGTTGATCGCCGAGGCGATGGCTGGGACCGCCGAGCGTTTCGATGTGCTCGCCAGCCTGCCCTCAAAGCCCTTTCCCGGCGGCAAATGGCTGCGCCAACCCCTCGCGACCTTGGGGCTGCTTTACTATGCGATGAAGGACAGGCTCGGATGATAACCGACGCCGCCATTGCACGCGTTGGCCAACGCGAAGCCGAACGCTTCCGCGCCGCCAACCCGCGCGCCTTTGCCCACCATACCGCGGCAACCGGCTGGTTCCAGTCGGTGCCGTTCCACTGGATGAAGGACTGGCCTAGTCCGGTGCCGATCGTCGCGGCATCGGCGAAAAACGCGACCCTGACCAGCATCGACGGCCAGAGCTGCGACGACTTCTGCCTTGGCGACACGGCCAGCCTGTTCGGCCATTCACCCCCCGCGCTCGCCGCGGCGCTGGCAAAACAGGCAAGCGAAGGGCTGAGCTATATGCTGCCCACGGAACGCGGCGCCGCACTATCCGCACGGTTGGCGGCGATGTTCGGCCTGCCTTTATGGCAGGTCACAACGACCGCGAGCGAAGCCAATCGCGCCGTCATTCGCTGGTGCCGCGGGATCAGCGGGCGGCGGAAAATCCTGACTTTCAATGGTGCCTATCATGGTGCGGTCGATGACGCTTTCGTCGACCTGAAGAACGGCCGGCCCGTCATGCGCGCCAGCTTGGTCGGCCAAGTCCATGATCTGCGCGATACGACCACGGTGATAGAATTCAACGACGAGGGCGCCCTCGCCGCCGCGCTGCATGGCGGCGACACCGCCTGCGTCCTCGCGGAACCGGTGATGACCAATGTCGGCATGGTCCGAGATGCTCCGGGTTATCTGACAACGCTGCGCCGATTGTGCGACGAAACCGGAACCCTGCTGGTGTTCGACGAGACGCACACCATCTCGTCGGGCTATGGCGGCCACGGCGTCACCCATGGCCCGAAGCCCGACTTGATGGTCGTCGGCAAGTCGATCGGCGGCGGCGTTCCGTGCGCGGTCTATGGCTTCACCGCCGACGTCGCAGCGCGGATGGCGGCACTCAACCAATCGCGCCCAGCGGGACACAGCGGCATCGGCACCACGCTCTCCGCCAATGCGCTCGCGATCACCGCGATGGATGCGATGCTGTCCGACGTCATCACCCCCGCCGCCTACGATCATATGCTGCACGGCGCCGCGCGGCTGGTCGCGGGACTGGAACAGGAAATCGCCGCCGCCGGGCTCGACTGGCACGTCACCCAGGTCGGTGCGCGCGTCGAGTTCCTTACCTGCCCCACGCCGCCGCTGAACGGCGGCGAGGCGAAGGCGGCGATGCACCCCGAGTTGGAGGCGGCGATCCACCTGTTCCTCGCCAATCGAGGGATTTTGCTGGCGCCGTTCCACAATATGATGTTGGTGAGCCCGGTTACCGGCGACGACCAGATCGACCGGCTCGTCGGCGCTTTTGCCGACTGCGCAAAAGCGTTGAAGGAGTAGAGGGGCGATGTCGAAATCATCGGGCGTGATCGCGCCGCGGTCGGAGGCCGAGGCCTTTTTCAAGACCAATCCCGACGTCGATTCGATCGAGATGATCTATACCGACATGGGCGGCGTGCCGCGCGGCAAGCGGTTGCGCCAGCACGAGGTGCTGGCGGTGTACGAAAGCGGGCGGATGTTTCCCGGTTCGATCACGGTCGTCGATATTACCGGGCAGGACACCGTCGAAACCGGGCTGGTGTGGGAGGATGGTGACGCCGACCGCTCGATGAAGCCGATTCCCGGCACCCTCGTCCGCACCCCTTGGGGCGGCGATCATGCCGCGCAATTCCTCGTCGATTTCTACGAGCTCGACGGGACGCCGCACGATCTTGATCCGCGCCACGTCCTCGGCCGCGTGATCGATCGCTTCACCGCCGACGGGCTGACCCCGGTGCTCGCGGTCGAGCTCGAATTCTATCTCGTCGATCCGCGCCGCGCCCGCGACGGCACGGTGCGCCCCGCCCGGCCCGGCTATAGCCGCGATACGCCGCGCAATGTCGAAGTCTATGGCCTCCGCGAGCTCGACGATTTCCGCCCCTTCTTTGACGCGCTGTACGCGGCGACCGATGTGCAGGACATTCCGCTCGAAAGCGCGATTTCCGAATTCGCCCCGGGCCAGTTCGAGCTGACGCTGCGCCACAAGCCCGACGCGCTGCGCGCCTGCGACGATGCGATCATGTACAAACGGCTGGTCAAGGCGGTGGCGCAGCAGCACGGCCTCGAAGCCACCTTCATGGCCAAGCCCTTTGCCGAACAGGCAGGCAGCGGGATGCACATCCATGTCTCGGTCAACGACGGGGCGGGGATCAACATCTTCGCCAGCGACGACCCCGAAGGCACCCCGGCGCTGCGCCACGCGATCGGCGGGATGATCGGCACCGTCGGCGATGCCTTTGCGCTTTTTGCCCCGCACGCGAACAGCTATCGCCGGTTCAAGGCGAACAGCTATGCCCCGGTCGCGCCGACCTGGGGCGTCAACAACCGCACCGTGTCGTTCCGCGTCCCCGCCGGCCCGCCGCCCAGCCGCCATGTCGAGCATCGGGCCTGCGGCGCCGACGCCAACCCCTATCTCGCGGTCGCCGCCGTGCTCGCGGGCATGCACCACGGCATGACGACGAAGGCCGATCCCGGCGCCGCCGTCGTCGGCAACGGCTACGATCGCGACAACAGCGGCGACGACAAGCCGCCGTCGAACTGGTTTGCCGCCGTCGATCGTTTCCACGCTTCCGGGCTGATGCGCGACTATCTCGGCGACCGCTTCGTCGACATGTTCAGCATCGTCAAACGCGTCGAACAGGATAATTATTTCAGCGTCGTTCCGACGCTCGATTACGATTGGTACCTGCGCAACGCATGAAAGTTTCACGGAATCTTGGTGCAGCGCAAAAAACCACTTCCCAAGCGCGCCCGATTGAGTCAGCTTGACGTCACAGACAGGGAGGCTCGCGATGGATTTCAACGAACTGGTCAAACAGACCCGCGGGCGCCGCTCGCTGCTTCAGGCGATGGGCGTCGCCGCCATCGGGATCAGCTTCGGCGGCCTCGCCGCGTGCAGCAAGGGCGAAGGCAAGAAGCTCGCGAACGGCGAGGAAGCCAAGCTCAACTTCTACAACTGGGACACCTATATCGGCGAGACGACGCTCGACGATTTCAAGGAGGCCAGCGGCATCGAGGTCAAGATGGACCTGTTCGACAGCAACGATGTGCTGTTCGCGAAATTCAAGGCGGGCAACCCCGGGTACGACGTCATCGTTCCCTCGAACGACTTTGTCGAACGCATGGCGCAGGCGGGCATGTTGCAGGCGCTCGACCATGCTGCGATCCCCAATATGAAGAATATCGACCCGACCTTCATCGACGTCGATTACGACATGGGCCGCAAATTCTCGATGCCCTACACCTGGCTCGCGCTCGGGATCGGCTATCGCAAGTCGAAGGTGAAGGCCAAACCCGACAGCTGGAAAGTCCTGTTCGACAGCCCCGAATATGCCGGCCGCATCGCCTGGCTGTCCGAAGCCGGCGACATGTTCCGCCTCTATGGCAAATATCTCGGCAAATCGGTCAACGCGCTGACCCCCGCCGACATCGCGACGATCGAAGCGATGATGATCAAGCAAAAGCCCAATGTGAAGAATTTCCACGTCGACGACGGTCAGGATCTGCTGCTCAAGGGCGATATCGACCTGGTGCTCGAATATAACGGCGACATCGCGCAGGCGATGACCGAGGATAACGACATCGATTTCGTCGTGCCGAAGGAAGGCAGCCAGCTCAATTCGGACAATCTGTGCATTCCGAAAGGCGCCCCGCATCCCAAGAACGCGCACGCCTTCATCAACTATATCCTCGACGGCGAAGTCGGAAAGAAGATCACCGAAACGATCCTCTACCCGACCCCGAACGCCGCGGCGAAGGCGCTGATGCCCGACAACTACAAGAACAACCCGGTCATCTATCCGCCCGCCGACGTGCTGGCAAAATGCGAATATGCAAAGTTCAATCCGACCTTGCAGCCGCTGTTCGAGGAAGCCTTTACGCGGGTGCGTGCGGCGTAAAAACGAAAGGCTTGGGGGGTGGCCGAACAGGACTGGAAGACGAGCAAACGGACCTTCGCGGCGGTATCGCTGCCGACCCTGTTCTGGGTGCTCCTCTTCTTCCTCGTGCCGATGGCCATCGTCTGGCTCTACAGCTTCGGCGAGAACCGCGGCCTCACCGACATTGATATTTCTGGCACGCTCGACAATTACAAGCGCGCCACCGAATGGCTCTATCTCACCATTTTCGGCAAGAGCTTCGCGGTCGCGGCGCTCGTCACCCTGATCTGCCTGATCGTCGGTTTCCCGGTCGCAATGGCGATCACCTTTGCCAGCGAGAAATGGCGGCCGTGGCTGCTGCTCGGCATCATGCTGCCCTTCTGGACCAACCTGCTGATCCGCACCTATGCGCTGATGATGCTGCTGGGCACGCAGGGATTCGCCAACAAGGGGCTTGGTGCGCTGTGGGAAGGGACGAGCTGGATCAAGACGCTGGTCGGCCTGCAACCGCTGCCGACGTGGGAGCCGGTGCAGCTGCTGTTCAACAATTTTGCGGTCGTGTTCGGACTGGTCTATGTCCATCTGCCCTTCATGGTGCTGCCGCTCTACGCCGCGCTCGACCGGCTCGACCGCAGCCTGATCGAGGCCAGCCTCGACCTCGGCGCGGGGCATTTCCGCACGATCATGCGCATCGTCGTGCCGCTCGCGGCGCCCGGCATCATCGCCGGGGTGATGATCACGCTGATCCCCGCACTCGGTGCCTATCTGACCCCCGACCTGATGGGCGGCACCGACAGCCAGATGATCGCCAATGTGATCGAACGCCAGTTCAAAAAAGCGAATGACTGGCCGTTCGGCGCCGCGCTGTCGTTCCTGCTCATCTATGCGATGTTCATCCTGATCGCGATCCAGTCGATGCGCAAAAAAGTGCCGGAGGTCCGCTGATGGCCCTGTTCGCGCGCGCGCCGATTGCCCCGCTCGAATATAGCCGCACGCTGTGGATGCGGCTGTGGGTCGGCGCGGTGATGGTCTTTCTCTACGCGCCGCTCGTCGTGCTGATGGTCTTCAGCTTCAACGACAGCAAGCGCAACGTCGTGTGGCGCGGCTTCACCACCAAATATTACGAGAAGGCACTGGGTAACGACCAGCTGGTCGAAGCGCTGATCAATTCGCTGACCATCGCGGCGCTCGCGACGCTGGCCAGCCTCGTCCTCGGCACACTCGCCGCGGTGATGCTGTGGCGCTTCCGTTTCCCGTGGAAGGGCGCAATCGACGGCACGATCTCGCTGCCGATCATCGTCCCCGAAATCTGCCTCGGCGTCGCCTTCCTGATGTTCTTCGCCGCGGTCGGCTGGCCGACCGACCTGGTCTGGCCGTTCAACCTCGGCGCAATCACCATCGCGCACATCACCTTCTGCTTCCCCTTCGTCACCATGGTCGTCCGCTCGCGGCTGGCGAGTTTCAACCGCGAGCAGGAGGAAGCCGCCAAGGACCTCGGCGCCAGCGAAGCGCAAGTGTTCCGCGACGTGCTGATCCCGCATATCAAACCCGCGCTGGTCGCGGGCGCCCTCCTCGCCTTCACATTGAGCCTCGACGATTTCGTCATCACCTATTTCACCAGCGGCCCCGACACGATCACCTTTCCGGTGAAGGTCTATTCGATGGTCCGCTTCTCGGTGACGCCCGAGGTCAATGCGGCGTCGACCCTGCTGATCATCCTGACCGTCGTCCTGACCTTTATCGCGCTCAAGGCCCAGGGCGTGAAAGCCATTGCGGAAACCCACTGACCATGACCGAACCCGCCAAGCCGATCATCCAGATCCAGAATGTGTCGAAACGCTTTGGCAAGGTCACCGCGGTCGACAATGTCAGCCTCGACATCAACGCGGGCGAATTTTTCGTGCTGCTCGGCCCTTCGGGCTGCGGGAAGACCACCTTGCTGCGGATGATCGCGGGTTTCGAGTTGCCGACGGAGGGGCGCATCCTGATCGACGGGCAGGACATGGCGGGCATCCCCCCGAACAAGCGCCCGGTGAACATGGTTTTCCAAAGCTATGCGGTGTTCCCGCACATGAGCGTCGCCGACAATGTCGCCTATGGCCTCAAGATCGCGGGCGTGAAGGGTGCCGAGATCAAGGCTCGCGTCGCCGAGGCGCTCGAACTGGTCAAGCTCGGCGGTTTTGGCGAGCGTATGCCCGACCAGATGTCGGGCGGCCAAAGGCAACGCGTCGCGCTCGCGCGCAGTCTGGTGATGCGCCCCAAGGTGCTGCTGCTCGACGAGCCGCTCTCGGCGCTCGACGCCAAACTGCGCGCGCAGATGCAATTCGAGCTTTCCGAATTACAGGAAAAGGTCGGCATTACTTTCGTCACCGTCACCCACGATCAGGACGAGGCGCTGTCGATGGCGTGCCGTATCGGGGTGATCAACAAGGGCGAAGTCGCACAGCTCGCGACCCCGTCCGACCTCTACGAATATCCCGCCAACCGCTTCGTCGCCGACTTCGTCGGCTCCGTGAACATCTTCGAGGGCAAGCTGACCCTCGACGAACCCGACAAGGCCGCGGTAGATTGTCCCGGGGTCGGCAAGATTTACCTCAACCACGGCGTCACCGGCCCGCACGGCGCGGACGTGTGGGTCGCGCTACGCCCCGAGAAAATCTATTTGCACGTTCCAGGCGAAGGCAAGGCGGTCAAAGCGGCGGCGCAGGACGCGCCCGATGGCTATAATTTCGCGCGCGGCAAGATCAAAGGCATGAGCTACCTCGGCGACATCACCTTGTTCGAGATCGAGCTGGACGGCGGTGCGCGCATCCGCGTCTCGCGCCCCAATCTGTCGCGCCACGACCAGGAAGATTTTACCTGGGACGACCGGGTGAGCATGCATTGGCGCGCCGACAGCCCGGTGGTGTTGCTGGGGTAATTTAGCCCCTCCCCTTCAGGGGAGGGGTTGGGGGGCTCGCGGCGTAGCGCAAGGCCTCCGGCCCCCACCCGCTGCGACTAGGCCGGCAAGCTGGCAAGTCTCGCTGCCCTCCCCTGAAGGAGAGGGCGAATTTAGTGCGCCGCCGCTTTCTTCCCCGGCACCAGATGCAGCACCGCGACGATCAGCCCGCCCAGCAACAATCCGAACACCCCCGCACCGGCAGCGCTAATCACCCATTCCCAGAAACCGGCACCCGGCAGGCCGCCCGCGACCGCATGGGCGAAATCGTGGAGGCCATGCCCCAGATTGCCGATATGATATTGGTCCAGCCCGTGCAGGAATATCTGCCCGCCGACCCACAGCATCGCGGCGGTCCCGACAACCGCCAGCGTCGCAAGCAATTTGGGCATGAAATTGACGAGCCCGCGCCCGATGGCGCGCCGGGCCGCCGAACCGGCCTTGGCCATATGCAGGCCGATGTCGTCCATCTTCACGATCAGCCCGACGACGCCATAGACCGCCACCGTGATTGCGATCGCGATCACAATCAACGTCGCGGCGCGCATCGCCAAAGCCTGGTCCAGCACCTCGTTGAGCGCGATCACCATGATTTCGGCCGACAGGATGAAATCGGTGCGGATCGCGCCCTTGACCATGGTCTCCTCATGGTCCGGATCGACCACCTCTGCCGCTTTTTCGGCCAGACTATGCTTCTTTGCCGCAAGGCTGTGCCAGACCTTCTCGGCGCCCTCGAAACACAGATAGGCGCCGCCGACCATCAACAGCGGCGTGATCGCCCATTGCGCGACCGCCGACAGCAGCAGCAGCGCGGGGAGGATCAGCACCAGCTTGTTGAACATCGATCCCTTGGCGATCCGCCAGATGATCGGCAGTTCGCGGTTCGGCTGGAACCCGGTGACGTAGCGCGGGGTGACCGCGGCATCGTCGACCACCACCCCCGCGGCCTTGATCCCCGCTTTCGACGCTGCGGCGCCAATATCGTCGACGCTGGCCGCCGCGACCTTGGCGATCGTGGCGACATCGTCGAGCAAGGCAAAAAGGCCGGAGGGCATGGGGTGCTGGTCTTTCTTCTATTCGGTGACGGCGTTCGTCATCCCTCTTGCCGTTCGTGTCGAGCGAAGTCGAGACACGT
>JAHCKJ010000046.1 GCA_026125835.1 Sphingopyxis sp. | reverse complement strand
CGGTCGGCGGGCAGCCCGGCACGTAGATGTCGACCGGCACGATGCGGTCGCAACCGCGCACCACCGAATAGGAGTAGTGGTAGTAGCCGCCGCCATTGGCGCAGGAGCCCATCGAGATGACATAGCGCGGCTCCGACATCTGATCGTAGACCTTGCGCAGCGCGGGCGCCATCTTGTTGCACAGCGTACCGGCAACGATCATGACATCCGACTGGCGCGGCGAGGCGCGCGGCGCGGCGCCGAACCGCTCCAGGTCGTAGCGCGGCATGTTGACGTGGATCATCTCGACCGCGCAGCAGGCCAGGCCGAATGTCATCCACCACAGCGAGCCGGTGCGCGCCCAGTTGAACAGATCTTCGGTCGAAGTGACAAGAAAGCCCTTGTCGCCGATCTCGCTGTTGAGATCATCGAAGAAAGACTGGTCGGGGTCCGTGCCCGGCGCCACCGGCATCTGGCCCGGCATCAGGATGCTCGAATTGCTCATTCCCAATTCAGCGCCCCTTTCTTCCACTCATAAATGAAGCCGACCGTCAGAATCGCCAGAAAGACCATCATGGCGCCCCAGCCTTCCCAGCCGATTTCGCCCAGACTGACAGCCCAGGGGAACAGAAACGCCGCCTCGAGGTCGAAAATGATGAACAAGATAGCGACCAGATAGAAGCGGACGTCGAACTGGCTTCGCGCATTTTCGAACGCCGGGAATCCGCATTCATATTCGGTCAGTTTTTCCGGTTCGGGCTGGTGCGCGCCGGTCAGCCGCGCCACGCCCATCGGCAGGAACACGAACGCCGTCGACAGCCCGGCTGCAATAACCAGGAATATCAGAATCGGCAGATATTGCGTCAGATCGACCATCGGCGCTCGCAGTCTTGTTTTAGAGGTGTTTGCCACCCGTTTATGCGGGCGCTTTAGGCCAGCCGGTCGCGCCTCGCAAGCGCTGCGGGCATGATTTTCGTGCCGGTGTGATCAAAAGCGCAATGCGCGCTGGCACGAACTGCTATCGCCATGATAATCACCGCGGATAATCGCTTATTCCCGCGCCGCCGGGCGCGGTTTGACAGGGGGGGTTTATGGTACGTCATGTCACGCGCGCGGCGCTTGCACTGGGAATGTTTGCCTGTTTCGCACCGGCACCGGCGCACGCCGAACTCGTCAACGCGGCCAATCCGGCAACGATCAAGGCCATCGTCGAGTCGCGGGGCTGGCCCGCGACCATCGTCAGCAAGGCCGGCGACGACCCCTATATCGAAAGCAATCGCAACGGCCTGAAATTCCTCATCCTGTTCATGAATTGCGAGGAGGGGAAAAAGTGCAAGACCTTGCAATATTATATGGGGTTCAGCGATGCGAAGGACGTCACACTCGACCAGTTGAACAAGTGGAACAGGGAAAAAAGATTTGCCCGTGCCTATCGTGACGACGTGGGCGATCCGGTGCTGGAAATGGACGTCGATCTCGACTTCGCGGGCATCCCGCGGGAAAATGTCGGCGAGACGCTCAACACCTGGGCATCGCTGATGGACAGTTTCCGCGAATTTGTGTTCGAGAAGTAAGTTCAGCCAGAAATGTCATCCCGGCCTTCCCGGGATGACGGATAAATTCATGCGTTGCGCAGCGCGCCTGCAACCAATTTTTGCAACTTGGAATGGACCGCAGCACTCCCCGCGATAAATTCGCTGCGCTCGATCGCGCGATCGCCGCCGCGAAAGTCGGTGACGAAACCGCCCGCTTCGCGAACCAGCAACATGCCTGCCGCGACGTCCCATGGCTTCAGATTGCTTTCCCAGAAACCGTCGTAGCGACCCGCCGCCACCCATGCGAGGTCGAGGCTGGCGGCACCGAAGCGCCGAATGCCCGCGACCTCGGGGGCGACCGCTCCGAAAATGCGGCTCCACTGCGCAAAATCGCCATGGCCCATGAACGGAATGCCGGTCGCGACCAGGCATTCATTGAGGTGACGGCGCGACGCCACCCGCAGGCGGCGGTCGTGCAGCCACGCCCCGCGGCCGCGTTCGGCCCAATAGCTTTCGTCGGTCACCGGCTGATAGATCAGGCAAGCCGTCACATCGCCCCAGCCACCGCCCAGCTTCGGCTCCTGCACCGCGATCGAAATCGCAAAATGCGGGATCGCGTGGAGGAAGTTCGACGTGCCGTCGAGCGGATCGATGATGAAGCGCGGCTTGCCCGGCTCGCCGGCGATCTCGCCGGCTTCTTCCATCAGAAACCCCCAGCCGGGGCGGTCGCGGCCAAGCTCGTCGTACAAGGTGCGCTCGGCCGCCTGATCGGCCTTCGACACGAAATCGGCCGGTCCTTTTTGCGACACCTGCAGATGCTCGATCTCGCCAAAGTCGCGGCGCAGTTTGGTTCCCGCCTTGCGCGCGGCGCGTTCCATGACGGTGATGATGCCGGATACGGCCACTATACGGATCCCTTACGTTCTACGACCAAAATGCGGGCCTCGCCCACCGGATGCGCGACATGTTCGTCGCCGACATCGGCTACAAACATGTCGCCGGCGTCGAGGCGCGCAACACGCTCCTCGCCCGCCTCTCGATAATGCATGTCGACCGTCCCGGCGATGACGCAAAACAGTTCGGCGCCGTCGTTGACATGCCATTTATAAGGCTGGTCCGTCCAATGCAGGCGGACGCTGGCGCCTTCGATCTCTACGAGGTCGCGCGCCCCCCACGCTCGGTCGGCCCGAAAGCTCCGCGCGTCGGTGACGATCTTAGCCATCAGTCGGCGCGCCGCACATATTCGCGGTCGTACACATGCACGACAATCTTCGTTCCGCTGGTGATGTGCGGCGGCACCATCACGCGCACGCCATTGTCGAGGATCGCGGGCTTGTACGACGACGAGGCGGTCTGGCCCTTCACCACCGCGTCGGCCTCGACGATCGTCGCTTCGATCGTTTCGGGGAGTTCGACCGAAATCGGGCGCTCTTCCCACAGCTCGAGCACGACATCCATGCCATCCTGCAGGAATTCATGCGCCTCGCCGACAACATCCTTGCCGATGTTGATCTGTTCGAACGTGTCCTTGTCCATGAACACCAGATCGTCGCCCTCGGCGTAGAGGAACTGAAAATCCTTGGTGTCGAGGCGGACTTTTTCGACGGTGTCGGCGCTGCGGAAACGGTTGTTGAGCTTGCGCCCGTCGATCAGATTCTTGGCCTCGACCTGCATATAGGCGCCGCCCTTGCCCGGCTGGGTGTGCTGGATCTTCGTGACCTTCCAGATCCCGCCTTCATATTCGATAATGTTGCCGGGACGGATTTCAACGCCGGTGATTTTCATCGCGCACACTCGCTGTTCAAGGATGGAAAGAGCAAACCGCGCGCCCGATGGCGGGCGGTATCAGGTGGGCGCCTGTAGCGGCCCGCGGCGGTTCAGGCAAGCCGATTGGACCAAAGCGCCAGAAGCGACGAACCGAGCCCGATTTGACGCATCGATACAATATACCAACCTGCGTCCGCGGCATATCGGCGCCATGATGCGTATCGAACTTTCTCACAAGACGCCCCACCCTGACGGACGTGACGCCGCGCAAAAGACCCGCCCGGCGCCTTGCGCAGGCCTGTTCGGCTGGCGCAGGGATGTGCCGCTGCCGACCCCGTCGAATGACACGCCGAAAAAAGCCGGGCACGATTACTCGTTGGGCTGATCGTTCAGCAGCGCATCAAACGCCCGGACGGCAGCGGCCACACCGTCAGGGTGCGCCCACACCCCGCCCGACACGGCGATAAAATCGGCACCCGCTTCGATCAGCGGCCGCGCATTGTCGACCGTGATCCCGCCGATTGCGACGCACGGCAATTCAAACATGCCCTGCCACCAGGAGAGGATTTCAGGCTCGGCGTGGTGCTCGACCGCCTTGGTTGTCGTCGGATAAAAAGCGCCGAACGCGACATAATCGGCCCCTGCCTCGCCCGCCTCCATCGCAAGATGCCGGCTGGCGTGGCAGGTCACGCCAATCTGGGCGTCGGGGCCAAGGATCCGTCGCGCCTCCTTCGGATTGCCATCGCCCTGCCCCAGATGCACGCCGTCGGCGCCGAGCCGCTTCGCGAGCGCGACATCGTCGTTGACGATGAAGGCGGTGTCGTGCGCGGCGCAGATCGCCTGCAACGGTTCGGCCAGCCGCGCCGCATCATGCTGGTCCAAGCCTTTAACGCGAAACTGGAATGCCGCGACCGTCCCGGCGTCCAGCGCCGCCGTCAGCTGATCGGGAAAATCGCCGCCGACATCGAGCGGCGAGATGAGGTAAAGTTGGCAGGGAATACGGGTGGCTTGGGTCATCGCGCGTTCATAGCGACGGGTTCACCAACCGGCAAATGCGGAACCGTCGCAGCCTTGACGCCTTCCTTTTGACCGCCGCATTCACGCTGTCGGCTTGTGCCACGACGCGCGAACAGGCGCCGATTCCCGACGCGAGCAATGTCGCACTCGGCGAACGCGCCTATGCCGACGGGCCGATCGTTGAACCGGTCGCGGTGCTGGAGGACAGCCGCTGCCCCATGAACGCGCTTTGTGTGTGGGCAGGCCGCGTGCGGGTGCAGATGGTCTGGTGGCGCGGCAATGGGCAGAAACAGCCGTTCGAGGTGACGCTGGGCGAAGCAACGCCGCTCGCCGACGGCAGCATCACGCTGGAATCGGTCCGGCCCGACCGAATGACCAATGTCGAACTGAAACCGGCGGGTTATCGCTTCTCGTTCCGTTTCGCGGGCGGACTTTGATTCGGGTGCCGTAGCCCGGCGCCTGTCGAAGGGCGCTTTTCAGTGAGGCGCCCTTCGACAGGCGCAGGGCACGGTGATCATTTGACCCGCGCCAGCACAAATCCGTCCCACTTTTTCGCGCCGACGGTTTGCACCGCGGTCGCGTCGAGCCGCGGTTCGTCCGCCAACATATTGAAGAGCGCCCGGGTGCCAATGATCTTCTCATCGTCGCTGTCGACCTCCAGCACCCCGCCTTCGCGCACGACATTGTCGACCACTATCGTCGTCCCGGGGCGCCCGAGCCGGATTGCCTCACACACATAGTGCGCGTTGCTCTGTTTGTCGGCATCGATAAACACGAAATCGAACGGTGCTTCACCGGTCATCGCGGCGAGGCTGTCGCTTGCCGACCCCACCCGAATATCGACCAACCCGCCTACACCGGCGCGTTCCAGATTCGTCCGCGCAACGTCGGCATGGTGCGGTTCCAACTCCAGCGTCACCAGGCGGCCGTCCTCGGGCAGCGCCCGCGCGAGCCAGATCGTCGAATAACCGCCCAGTGTTCCGATCTCGAGGATGTTTTTGGCACCCGCGGTCTGCGCCAGCAGGAACAGCATCTTGCCCTGGGCGGCCGACACGTCGATCGGCGGCAGACCGTGCGCGGCGTTGTTGGCGAGCGTGGCGGCGAGCGCATCGTCGGCGCCGAGCAACTTGTCGGCGATGTAATCATCGACGGCTTGCCACCCCCCCACTCATTTTGAGCGCCCCATCACTTCAGGCCACGGAGGCCGCGTGAATTTCGTTGATCGCACCGCCGAGCGAGCTGTTGAACTCCTCGTCGCTCATCTGGTGGCGAAGGTCTTCCAGCAGCGCACGGCTGAAGCTCGCGATGATGCCGGGGTTCTTCGCCAGTTCGGCGCACGCCTCGGGGCGCGCAAAGCCGCCCGACAGCGCGACGACGCGCAGCACCTTTGGATGATCGACCAGCGGCTGGAACAGGCCCGCCTCGGTCGGCAACGACAGCTTGAGCATCACCGGCGCGCCGGTCCACGCATCGAGCGCGGCGAGCACCTCCTTGAGCAGCAGGCGGTCGGCGGCATCGCGCTCGGCGCTTTTGATGTTCACTTCGGGTTCGATGATCGGGACGAGGCCGTGCGCGGCGATGCGCTTGGCTTCGGCGAACTGCTGCTCGACGATCGCCTCAACGCCCGCCTCATTGGCCAGGTTGATCACGCTGCGCATCTTGGTGCCGAACACACCCTTGGCGACCGCGCGCTTGCACAGATCGTCAAGGCCGGGGTTCGCCTTCATCAACTGGACGCCGTCGGCTTCGTCCTCGAGCCCCTTGTCGACCTTCAGAAAAGGCACCACGCCGCGTTCCCAGAGCAACGCCGGAACCGGCTTGCCGCCCGCGTCGCCATCCATCGTGCGCTCGAACAGGATCGCGCCGATCACCTTGTCGCCGTTGAAGCAGGGCGCGGTGACGATGCGGCTGCGCATCGCGTGGATCAGCGCAAACATTTCCTCGTCGTTCGAGAATGCGTCGGCGTCTATGCCGTACCCCTTCAATGCCTTGGGCGTCGAACCGCCACTCTGGTCAAGCGCGGCGATAAAGCCCTGTCCCGATTTGATCTGCTGGAGCATTTCGGCATTGGCGGTGGTCATAACGTCTCCGATGGTTTGCATACGTATGTGGCGGCGCGCATAGCGATCCCGCAAGCGGGATGCAAATATGCGCGGGAAATCAGGCTTTCAGCGCGTCAACGCCCGGCAGCGGCTTGCCTTCCATCCATTCAAGGAAAGCGCCGCCAGCGGTCGAAACAAAGGTGAAATCGCGCGCGACGCCGGCGTGGTTGAGCGCCGCGACGGTATCGCCACCGCCTGCGACGGAGGTCAGCGAGCCTTCGCGCGCCAGCGCTGCGGCAGTCTTGGCCAGCGCCACGGTGGCGGTGTCGAATGGCGGAGTCTCGAACGCGCCAAGCGGACCGTTCCATACCAAGGTGCGGCAATTTTTGAGCACATCGGCCAGTGCCTCGACTGCGGCAGGACCGACATCGAGGATCATCTCGTCGGCAGCCACCTCATGCACATTGACTGTCCGCGTCGGCGGATTGGGCGCAAACTCCTTCGCCACCACGACGTCATAAGGCAGGTGAATGGTGCAGCCCGCGGCATCGGCAGCGTCGAAGATCGCATTGGCAGTCTCGACCAGGTCATGCTCGCACAAAGATTTGCCGACATCGACCCCGCGCGCGGCGATGAAGGTGTTCGCCATGCCGCCGCCGATGATGAGATGATCGACCTGCCCGACCAGATTGCGCAGCACGTCGATCTTCGATGACACTTTGGCGCCGCCGACAACCGCGGCGACCGGATGCACCGGATTGCCGAGCGCGGCGTCGAGCGCCTTCAACTCGGCTTCCATCGCGCGTCCCGCATAAGCCGGTAGCCGGCGCGCAATGCCTTCGGTCGAACCATGGGCGCGGTGCGCCGCCGAAAACGCATCGTTCACATAAAGGTCGCCGATTTCGGCCAGCGCGTCGGCAAAGGCCGGGTCGTTCTTTTCCTCGCCGGGATAGAAACGCGTGTTTTCGAGCACCGCAACGTCGCCGGGGGCGAGCACCGCAATGCCCGCCTTGGCGCCCTCACCGATCGCTTCGGGAATGTACATCACCGAATGGCCGAGCACATCCTCGACCCCGCCCATGACGAGGCTCAACGATTGTGTCGGATTCTTCGCGCCCTTCGGCCGCCCGAAATGGGCGAGCAGCAGGACGATTGCGCCCTTGTCCGACAATTCGCGGATCGTCGGCATCGCCGCCTCGATCCGCGTCTTGTCGCCGACCGCACCGTCGATCATCGGGACATTGAGGTCGACGCGCACCAGTATCTTCTTGCCGGTGACATCGCCGATGTCGTCGAGGGTCTTGAACGCGGCCATCGCTGCTTTCCTTTGACTCAGAGGAACTTGGCGATCACACCTGCGGTGTCGATCATGCGGTTGGAGAAGCCCCATTCATTGTCGTACCAGCTGAGCACGCGGACCAGCTTGCCGTCGATCACCGCGGTTTCGAGGCTGTCGATCGTCGAGCTGTGCGCATCGTGGTTGAAGTCGATCGAGACCAGCGGCTCGTCGGTGAAGCCGAGCACGCCCTTGAGCTCGCCTTCGGCGGCTTCCTTCAGCAGCTTGTTGACCTCTTCGGCGGTCGTGTCGCGGCCGGGCGTGAAGGTCAGGTCGACGACCGAGACGTTCGGGGTCGGAACGCGGATCGACGAGCCGTCGAGCTTGCCCTTGAGCTCGGGCAGGACGAGGCCGACGGCGACCGCCGCACCGGTGCTGGTCGGGATCATCGACATCGCGGCGGCGCGGGCGCGGCGCGGGTCCGAGTGGATCTGGTCGAGGATCTTCTGGTCGTTGGTATAGGCGTGGATCGTGGTCATCAGGCCGCGCTCGATCCCGATCTTCTCGTGCAGCACCTTGGCCATCGGCGCGAGGCAGTTGGTGGTGCACGACGCGTTCGACACGATCACATGCTCGGCGCCTATCTTGTCGTGGTTCACGCCGTAAACGACGGTGAGGTCGACTTCCTTGGCGGGGGCCGAGATCAGGACGCGCTTGGCGCCGGCGTCGAGATGCGCCTGGCCGCCCTTGCGGTCGGTGAAAAAGCCCGTGCATTCGAGCGCGATGTCGATGCCGTTGGTGGCATGCGGCAGCTTGGCGGGATCACGCTCGGCGGTGACCTGGATGCGCTTGCCGTTGACGATCAGGTCGCTGCCGTCGACTTCGATCGTGCCATTGAACGGGCCATGGACCGAATCGCGCTGGAATAGACGCGCGTTCGCCTTGGCGTCGGCGAGGTCGTTGATCGACACCAGTTCGAGGTCGTGGTCGGTCCGTTCGAGGATGGCGCGCGCCACATTGCGGCCGATGCGTCCAAAACCGTTGATTGCAACTTTCACTGCCATGTCGATGAAGTCCTTTCTGCGAATGGAAGCCCGGTCGTTACGCGCCGAGCTTTGCCAGTATCCGGGGGGTGATCGCATCGGCGGTCAGGCCGAAATGCTTGTACAGGTCGTCGATCGGTGCCGAGGCACCGAAGCTGTCGATACCGAACCGCAGCCCGTCGCGGCCGGTGTAGCGTTCCCAGCCAAAGGTCGCGCCCGCCTCGATCGAGACGATCAACGCGTCGGCGGGCAGAATGTCCGCCTGATAAGCCGCGGACTGCTCGTCGAACAGCTCGGTCGATACCATCGAAACGACGTCGGCGCCGTGGCCAGCGGCTTCCAACTGGTCGGCAATGTCCATCGCCAAGGACACTTCCGACCCCGTGGCGACCAGCACGACCTTGCGCTTCGCGGACGCTTCGCGCAGACGGTAACCGCCTTTCGCACAAAGATTTTCCGTGACGTCATGGCGCAGCGCCGGCAGGTTCTGGCGAGTCAGCGCGAGCAGCGACGGCCGGTTGGTCTGCGCCAGCGCCAGCGCCCAGCATTCGGCGGTTTCGACTGCATCGGCGGGTCGCATGACGAGCAGGTTGGGCATCGCGCGCAGCGATTGCAAATGCTCGATCGGCTGGTGCGTCGGCCCGTCCTCGCCCAGCCCGATGCTGTCGTGCGTCATCACATAGACGACCCGCTGCTGCTGCAGCGCCGACAGGCGGATCGCGGCGCGGCAATAGTCGGCAAACACGAGGAAGGTGCCACCGTAAGGGACGACGCCGCCGTGCAAAGCCATGCCGTTCATCGCCGCGGCCATGCCGAATTCGCGGATACCGTAATAGATATAACGCCCGGAATAATCGTCTTTTGTCAGCGGCTTGGTAGACGATGTTTTGGTGTTGTTCGACCCGGTAAGATCTGCGCTACCGCCGACGAGTGCGGCAACATCGGCAGTGAGTGCGCTCAGCGTGTTCTCCGAAGCCTTGCGCGTCGCGACCTTCGGTGGCTCGGCCACCAGCCCGTCGAGATAGGCCTTGAAGGCATCGCCCGGAACGATCTTGCCGCTCAGACGATCTTCAAATTCCGTTTTCTTTTCGTTGCTTGCAAGGCGATCATTCCATTCGGCATGAAGCGCCTTGCCCTTTTCTCCAAACGCCGTCCACGCGGCAGCGATGTCGGCCGGAACATCGAAAGGCTTGGCGGTCCACCCAAGCTCCTGACGCGCCGCGGCGATCTCGTCGGCACCCAGCGGCGCACCGTGCGTTGCCGACGTGCCTTGCTTGTTCGGCGCTCCGAAGCCGATGATCGTCCTGCATGCGATCAGCGACGGGCGCGGATCGGCAAGCGCGGCGTCGATCGCGCGGCGAATGTCGGCGGGATCATGCCCGTCGCAGCGTTCGACATGCCATCCGGTCGCCGCATAGCGCGCCGCGATGTCCTCGCTCGTCGAAAGGTCGGTCGATCCGTCGATCGTGATCTTGTTATCGTCCCACAGCACGGTCATGCGCCCAAGCTGCAAATGCCCCGCCAGCCCGATGGCTTCGTGGTTGATGCCTTCCATCAGGCAACCGTCGCCCGCGATCACCCAGGTGCGGTGATCAACGATGTCATCACCATAGAGCGCGTTCAGATGCCGCTCGGCGATCGCCATGCCGACTGCGGTGGCAAGCCCCTGCCCCAGCGGGCCGGTGGTCGTTTCTACGCCCTCGAGCTCGAAATTCTCCGGGTGACCGGCGCACGGGCTGTGCAGCTGGCGGAAATTGCGAATGTCGTCGATCGTCGGCCGCGCATAACCCGCGAGGTGCAGCGTCGCATAGGCGAGCATGGAACCATGCCCCGCCGACAGCACGAATCGGTCGCGATCGGCCCATTTGGGGTCGCTCGGATCGAATTTAAGATAATCCGAGTAAAGTACCGTCGCGACGTCGGCCATGCCCATCGGCATCCCCGGATGGCCGCTGTTTGCGGCCTGGACGGCATCCATCGCAAGCGCGCGGATGGCATTGGCGAGCTGACGTTCGGGCAGTGTCATTAGTCCCCCGGAAAAAGCTGGGCGGGCGCCGGATGCAAAGCCCGACTGAATGCGCACAGCCCTTTGCGGCGGCGCGGTCAGGAGTCAACCGCCGGGATAGGAAAATCGGCGCATTTTGGACCGAGAGGGCAATTGCACGCCCTTGTCGGCGCTGCTAACCCTTGCGCATGGAACTCGACCTTGACGAATCCAGCCTGGCCATCGGGCGCATCGAACGGGCGCTCAGCCGTATCGAAAAGGCATTGGCCAACGCACCCGCCCGCCCATCGACTTCCGCCACGACGCCTGCGACCGACCAGTCGGCGCTGAAGGCGGAGGTTGCGGCTGTCATCGGCGAACTCGACCGGCTGATTGCGGAGGCTGACCGTGGCTGACGTCAAACTGACCATCGCGGGGCGTCCCTATGACGTCCATTGCGCCGACGGCGAGGAAACACAGTTGCTGCAACTGGCGGCGGCAGTGGATGAGAAGGCGCGCGGCGTCCAGGGCGGGACCGAGGTACGCCAGCTGCTGTTCGCAGCGCTGATGCTCGCCGACGAGGCACAGGAAGCCAAGGGCAAGGTGGACAAGGCCGAACCGCAATCCGATTCGTTGCGCGCCGCTGTTGCGCTGGCCGAAAGCCGAGAGCAAGCAGCGCGGGACGAGTTGCGCGCGGCCGTGGCGCGCGAGGCCGCGGCGCTCAAGGAACTGGCGGACCTGCGATCGAAAGGCGCGGCGGCCGCGCCCGCGGCACCGTC
>JAHCKJ010000045.1 GCA_026125835.1 Sphingopyxis sp. | reverse complement strand
GTCGGCGCTCGACGCCGAACTGCCGCTGCGCCGCGCGCTCGATTTCTGGGCGCGGGTCGATACCGTCGATGGCCATGCCGTCGATCGCGCGATGGCGGCGATGGCGCTGGAACCGTTGAGCGAGGTGCCGGTGGCAATGCTGTCGACCGGGCAGCGCAAGCGCGCCGCGATGGTGCGCGTGATCGCGAGCGGGGCGCCGATCTGGCTGCTCGACGAGCCCGCCAACGGCATGGACGATGCGGCGCAGGCGCGGCTGGTCGCGGCGGTGGCGGTACATCGCGCGAATGGCGGCGCGGTGTTGCTGGCGTCGCATTTTGCGCTGGGGATCGATGATCTGGGGGAGCTGGATATGGGGGCGGTGGCGTGAAACCGCCTCCGTCTCAATCCGTTCGCCCTGAGCTTGTCGAAGGGCCGTTCTTTCTTTCGACGCCGCAAAGAAGAACGGTGCTTCGACAAGCTCAGCACAAACGGATTTGGGGTAGTGGGCGTGGGAAAATGCAGCCATGACCACCCTTCTCGCCCTGTTCTGGCGCGACCTGCGAAGGGCGTGGGGCAGCGGGGCGCTGTGGCTGCCGGTGCTGTTCTTCCTGCTCGTCGCGACCGCCTTTCCCTTTGCGGTGGGGCCGGACGCGCCGTTGCTGCGGCGCGCAGGCGGGGGAATGGTGTGGGTGGCGGCGTTGCTCGCAGCGTTGCTGCCGATCGACCGGCTGGTGCGGCCCGACCGCGATGCCGGGGTGCTCGATCAGCTCGCAGTGCGCGGGATCGCCGACGAGGTGATCGCGGCGGTGAAGATTTTCGCGCATGCCATCGCATTCGGACTGCCGTTGATGATCGCGCTGTTCCCCGCGGCGGCGTTGCTGGCGCAGGATAGCGAGCGCGTGAGGCTATTGGCGACGGGAATCGCCATAACCGTCCCTGCCCTCGCCTCGCTGGCGGTGCTGAGCGCGGCGCTGACCGCGAACCTGAAGAGCGGCAGCGCGATCGGCGGGTTGCTGGTGTTGCCGCTGGCGGTGCCGCTGCTGATCTTTGGCGCCGGGATGCTCGATCCGTCGGGGCGCGGGGCGATGAAATTGCTAAGCGCGACGAGCTTGCTGCTGACGATGATCGGGCCGTTTGCCGCGGGGGCGGCGATGCGGGGGTTGAGGGAGTAATTCCCTGACCCCGTTGGCAGTTTTCGACCGGAGCACGACATTTGTAGCATCGTCATCCTGAACTTGCTTCAGGATCCATGGTCCTGCCGTTTCCTTCGGCGCCGCGTCTATTTCGAGGTCAGGCCATGGATGCTGAAACAAGTTCAGCATGACGAGATTCATGGACGGCTCCTCACGCCCACCCCACCGCCGCCCACAAGAAAAGGGCCGGAGTTCCCCCCGGCCCTTCCCTAAATCATGTGGTGCCGATCAGGCGCCGGTGACGTCGGCCGTGTCGACCTTGATCCCCGGACCCATCGACGACGACAGCGCGATCTTGCGGACATATTTGCCCTTCGCACCCGCCGGCTTGGCCTTGACGATCGCGTCGACGAAAGCGTCGAAGTTCTGGCGGAGCTTTTCCTCGCCGAACGACAGCTTGCCGAGGCCGGCGTGGATGATGCCGACCTTTTCGACGCGGAATTCGATCTGACCGCCCTTGGCGGCCTTCACGGCTTCGGCGACGTTCGGGGTGACGGTGCCCAGCTTCGGGTTCGGCATCAGGCCCTTCGGACCCAGCGTTTTACCCAGGCGGCCGACGATGCCCATCATGTCCGGCGTCGCGATGACGCGGCCATAGTCGAGGTTGCCCGCGAGCATGTCTTCCATCAGGTCTTCGGCACCGACCTTGTCGGCACCGGCGGCCAGCGCCTTGTCGGCATTGTCGCCGCGCGCGAACACGGCAACCTTGACGTCCTTGCCGGTACCGGCGGGCAGCGTCACGACGCCGCGGACCATCTGGTCGGCGTGGCGCGGATCGACACCCAGGTTCATCGCGATTTCGAGCGTTTCGTCGAACTTGGCCGAGGCGAGTTCGCGCACGGTCTTCAGCGCTTCGTCGACGGTGTGCAGCTTCATCGGCTCAACCTTGCCTTCGAGCGCCTTCTGCTTCTTGGTCAGCTTGGCCATCGGATCAGCCCTCCGTCACTTCGAGGCCCATCGAGCGCGCGCTGCCCTCGATGATCTTCGTTGCCTGTTCCAGGTCGTTCGCGTTGAGATCCTTCATCTTGATCTCGGCGATTTCGGTCAGTTTCGAGCGGGCAATCTTGCCGCCGCTGATCTTGCCCGGCTCTTTCGAACCCGACTTCAGGTTGGCGGCCTTCTTGATCAGATAGGTTGCCGGCGGCGTTTTCGTGACGAACGAAAAGCTCTTGTCGGCGAAGACGGTGATGATGGTCGGGGTCGGGGTGCCTTTTTCCATGCCATCCGTCGCGGCGTTGAACGCCTTGCAGAACTCCATGATGTTGACACCGCGCTGACCGAGCGCCGGCCCGAGCGGCGGCGAGGGGTTTGCGGTCCCCGCCGGAACTTGCAGCTTGATATAGCCGCTGATCTTCTTGGCCATGATGGCCTCCTTTCTTTCTGTCGGTCCGCCGTCGCCGGTGAACCTCAAAATAAGCGGTCAAGCAGAAGGGCATCACCCCTTCCTCCCGCGCGGAATCACGCCCTTATCTGACGCGAAGCGGCGCCGTTAGCTCGAAAAGGCCGGAATTGCAAGCGTTGCCCGACCCCGAAACGGCGAGTTCCCGGCCTGCTCAGCCTTGCGGGACCAGCCGCAGCAAGCCTTCCTGCATCACCGACGCGATCAGCGTCCCGTCCTGGCGATAAACGAGCCCGCGGTTGATGCCGCGGCTGCCACCGGTCCAGTCGCTGTCCATGACATAGGCGAACCATTGATCGACGCGGATGTCGTCGTGGAACCACATCGCGTGATCGAGACTGGTCGAAAACAGGCCCGGCGTCGACCAGGTGAAGCCGTGCGGCAGCAGCGACGAGGATAGCAGCCCCATGTCGGACGCATAGGCGAGAAAGGCGCGGTGGAGCAGGGGATCGTCGCCGATCGGTGCCGCGAGGCGATACCATTGATAATGCGCCGACGCCTTTTCGGTCGATGGCGGTCGGAAACTGCGCATCTCGAACGGGCGCAGGCGCGCCATGCGGTCGAGCTGGGCGTCGCTGACATTGGGGTCGGCGGCAAGGTTTTCGGTGGATTCGACGCATTGGCCCGGCGGCAGCAGGTCGGGCATCGGCACTTGATGCGCGGCGCCGGGTTCGGGAGCGTGGAAAGAGGCGGTGAGGTTGAAGATCACCTTGCCGTCCTGCCGCACGACGACGCGGCGGTTGGCGAAGCTGCGCCCGTCGAAATCGCGGTGGACGCGGAAATGCAGCGGCTTGGCTTCATCGCCGCCGCGCAGGAAATAGGCGTGGAGCGAATGCGCCGACTTGCGCGGATCGACGGTGCGCGCCGCGGCGACCAGCGCCTGCGCGATCACCTGCCCGCCGAAAATGCGGTCGCGCGTCGGCTTGTCGAAGGCGGGAAAGGTGAACTCGCCGGGTTCGTCGGCGGGGACGAGATCGAACAGCCGGGTGACCGCGCCGACGACCTTTTCGGGCGAAAAGGTCGACTGAATGTGCCGCGCGCGATCGATCCGGGCCTGAATCTCGGCGGGAGTCAGGCTCATATCGTCATCCGTTCCTTGAGGTAGCGATAGCCAACGGCCATCACTTCATGCGTTCGACCTGTTCGAAGTCGAGCTCGACCGGGGTCGCGCGACCAAAGATCGACACCGACACCTTGACGCGCGCCTTTTCGAAATCGAGTTCCTCGACCAGCCCGTTGAAGCTGGCGAAGGGACCGTCGAGCACCTTGACCTGGTCGCCGATTTCGTAATCGACGCGGATTTCGGTCTTCGGACGCGCCGCCGCCTCTTCCTTGCTGTTCAGGATGCGCGCGGCTTCGGCTTCGCTGATCGCCTGCGGTTTGCCCGACGATCCCAGAAAGCCCGTCACCTTCGGCGTGTTCTTGACGAGGTGATAGACGTCGTCGGTCATCGTCAGCTTGGCAAGCACATAGCCGGGGAAGAATTTGCGTTCGGCCTGCACCTTTTTGCCGCGCTTGACTTCGGTGACGGTTTCGACCGGCACTTCGACCGCTTCGACGAAATCGGTCAGACCCATGCGTTCGGCCTCGGCGAGCACCGAATCGCGCACTTTGTTTTCAAAACCCGAATAGGCGTGAATGATGTACCAGCGCGCCATGTGTATCCTGTATCCTGTTGATGAAGCCGCGCCGGGATCAGCGCGCGAGCGAGGTCAGCCAGCTGACGATCGCGTTGAAAACCGTGTCGACGCCAAGGAAAAACAACGACAGGATCGTCGTCATGATGAGCACCATGATCGTTGTCTGCACCGTCTCGCGCCCCGTCGGCCAGACGATTTTCCGGGCTTCGGTGCGCACCTGGTTGATGAACTCCGCCGGGCTGGTCTTCGCCATGTCGATCGTCCTGTCCTTAAAAACGCTGTTCGGAGCAGATGGGTCGCCATGCCCCGCGCGTCAAGCACGCTTTGGGCAATAGTCCGCCCACCCTCCCCGAGCAGGTCGGCGAAAGGCGGAAAAAGCGGCGCATCTGTCCGATTGAACGCCGCCTTTACTGGCGCGGTGCGGTGAATGCAAGTGCGGGGGTAGCCTCGTGCGCGAGCCCCCGCCGGATCAGCAGCAGCAGGAGTGCCATGACCAGCCAGCCGGCCGTCGGCTGGAGCGCGAACAACAGGTGCAGTTCGCGCGCGGCCGCCGCACCGTTCGCCGGATCGAAACCGACCACGTCGAGCAGGATATAGCTGACCGCAATCGCCGCAGCGACCCCGAATTTCTGCATCAGGTTGAGCATTGCGAACAGAAAGGCCGAACGATTGCGCCCGCAACGCGCGGCATCGCGCGGGATGATGTCGGCCAGCATCGAGTGGGTGAACAACAGGCCGACGAAGCCGGTGCCGAGCGCCATCGAAAAGCCGGTTGCCTGGCCGAGTCCGGTCGGCGCCTGGAACAGGGTCGCGATCAGCAATCCGGAAATCAGCAGGCCCATGGCGATCATCATCGGGGGCTTGCCGAACCGCCGCGCCAGCAGCGTCCAGACCGGCGACGCCAAAGCGCCGCCGACAAAGCTGGCGAACAGCAACACCGCGCTCTGCGCGTCGAGATCAAGCACCGCGGCGGCGAAAAACACGAACAGCGACGTCAGCGAGCCGAAGGCGAAGCTGTTGAGAAACTGCACCCCCAAGAGCAGCATGAGCGGCGGATAGGACAGCGATGCCCGGATCTCCTGCCGCCAGCCGATCCCCGGTTCCGCAATCACGGCCCGCGCCGGAACTCGCCGGATGGCAAAAAGCGCGATCGGCACCATCAGCAGGAACAGGCTGGCATAGGCCATGATCCGCCCCTGCAGGCTGACGCCCGGGATCAACAGCTGCGCTGCCGCCGGCGCGGCGAACGCAAGGATCAGCGCGATCTTCGCGAACCAGTCACGCATCCCGTATAGCAGCGCGCTGTCGGCGGGCGTGCGGACCAGCGCCGATCCCCACGACAGCTGCGCCACCTCGTAAAGGCTGAAGCTGGAATAAAAGAGCACCATCATCAGGAACAGGGCGGCGAACGTCAGCTGGTCGCCGATGGTGACGATCGCCAGCAACAACAACGCCAGCGGCGCCAGCGCGAGCAGCATCCAGCGCCGGTGCGCGCCGAGCCCGGTGCGCACGCGGTCGACCATCGTCCCGATCAACGGATCGACGACGCCGTCCCAGATCGTCGTCAGCGAAAACAACAGCCCGACGAGCGCCACCGGAATGACTCCGCCCTCGGCGATATAGGGCGGCAAATAGACGCTGAACGGCAAGCCCAGGATCACCGTCGGGCCGGCGGTGGCGGCATAGGCGGCGACGGTCCGCGGGCGGAGCGCGGTTTCCTGTCCGGCCGGATCGACGGATGGCAGAACGGTACTGGCCAAGATCCAACGCTCCCCTTGCCGGAGCGCGCAAGTTTTCAGTTATTGACAGCCCTGTCAACAAGCCCGCAGCAAACGGTCGGCGGTCGAACGCCTAACCGATCTTGAAGTGCGACAGAAAAGGTCTGAGGCGCCAGTCGATCTGTTCGTGGGTCAGCCATTCGTCGTCCAGCCCGGCCAGCGCGTGGAGCATCGAATCGCCGATGACGATGCTGAGCAGCAGCTTTGCCGCCGCTTCTGGATCGTCGATCGCCGCTTCCCCCGCTGCCGCCCAGGCGGCGAACAGTTCGGACAATTCCTCGACCGCCGGAATGTGGAGGTCGCGGTAGATTTGCAGCGCGAACGCGCGGTCGCGCAAGCTTTCCGAAATCAGCATCCGCATCAATGCGACGGCGCGCGGCGACCGCATCCGGTCGCATTGCCGATAGGCATAGCCGGTCAACAGCTCGACATTGGATAACTGGCCCATCGCTTCGCACGCGCCGGCCCGGCAGCGCGTCTCTTCGCCCCAGCGCGCTGCAATCGCATGGAGCAGCCCCTGCTTGTTGCCGAACAGCTCGTACAGCGTGGCGAGCGATCCGCCCGATCGCCTGACAATGTCCGCCAGCGCCGTTCGCTCATAGCCCTCTTCCAGAAACAGCGTTTCCGCGGCGTCCAATATGGCTTGCTGCCGCCGCTCGCGCACAGTGGGTGGCCCGACCGAACAGTCGAGCAGATCAAAATTGTCCATGCGCGATTCTCTCCCTTGCGCTTTTCTGTAATCTAAATTACATCGCGCCAAACGCAACGCCTTTTTCGCGTCGCCATCCTTTCATTTTGCCGATTTATCAGGGGTCGTTATGAGTCGCGCTCGTTCTTTCGCCTGCGCCAGCGTTGGCGCGTTGGCCCTGTTGCTGGCCGCCTGCTCGTCCGAAGCGCCCCCGGCTCCGCCGCCGCCCGAAGTCACCGTCGTCACCGTGCGATCGCAGGCGGTTCCGAATGTCATCGAGCTGCCCGGCCGCGTACAGGCGGTTCGCACCTCCGAAGTCCGCGCCCGCGTCGACGGCATCGTCGAGCGGCGGCTGTTCAACGAGGGCAGTTTTGTGCGCGCCGGTACCGCGCTGTTCCGGATCGACCCGCGCCAGTTGACCGCAAACGCCAATGCGGCGCGCGCGCAGCTCGCGCGGGCGCAGGCAACCGCCGCCAACGCGCGGCAGGTTGTCGCGCGGTACCAGCCGCTGCTCGCCGACCAGGCGATCGGCCGCCAGGAATATGACGCGGCGGTCGCCGCGCAGCGCACCGCCGAGGCCGATGTGCAGGCGGCGCAGGCGAATCTGGAATCAGCGCGCCTGAATCTTGGCTATGCGTCGGTGACCGCGCCGATTTCGGGCCGCGTCCGCCGCGCCGAGGTGACCGAGGGGGCACTGGTAAGCGCGGCGCAGGGAACCTTGCTGACGACGATCGAGCAGATCGACCGCGTGTACGTCAATTTCGGCCAGTCGAGTTCGGACCTGCTGGCGACGCGCCGCGACATGGGATCGGGCAAGGTCAGCGCCCCCGCCCTGGAACGCGTCGAAGTGCAATTGATCCTGGAGGATGGCAGTGCCTATCCGGTGGTCGGCCACCTCGACTTCCTCGACCTGTCGATCGACGAGGCGACGGGCACCGCGGCGTTGCGCGCCGAATTTCCGAACCCCAATGCGGCTTTGCTGCCGGGCCAGTTCGTGCGCGCGCGCATTTTTGCCGGCAACCGCGCCGACGGGATGCTGATCCCGCAGCGCGCGGTCAAGCTGGCGGCCGACGCGGCAACGGTCATGGTGCTCGACGCCAAAAATGTCGCGACGCCGCGCCCGATCAAGCTGGGCGCCATGGTCGCGGGCCAGTGGGCGGTGCTCGACGGCCTGAAACCCGGCGACCGGGTGATTGTCGACGGGCTGCAAAAGGTCCAGCCGGGACAACCGGTCAGGATAGCGCCGCCCAAAGGCACGGCATCGACGCCCGCGGCAAAGCGCTGATCGATGACGCCCCGTTTCTTCATCGACCGGCCCATTTTTTCTTGGGTCATCGCTATCGGCATCCTGCTCGCCGGGATCATCGCGCTGCGCGGGCTGCCCGTTGAACAATATCCGTCGGTCGCGCCGCCGTCGCTGACGATCGGCGTCACCTATCCGGGTGCCGACGCGCGCACGCTCGAACAGAATGTCACGCAGGTCATCGAGCAGGAGCTGAACGGGGTCGAAGGCTTCCTCTATATGGCCTCGACCAGCGAATCGAACGGCACCGCGTCGATCACGCTGACCTTCGAAGCCGGGACGGACATCGACAATGCGCAGATGGAGGTGCAGAACCGCCTGCGCCGGGTCGAACAACGGCTGCCCGAAGATGTGCGGCGTCAGGGCATTTCGGTCACCGAAGCCAATTCGGGCTTTCTGCTGATCGTCGCGATCACCTCGAAAAGCGGCAACACCGACCCGATGGAGGTCAACAACTTCGCCAACACGCGCGTGCTCGACGAGCTGCGCCGCGTGAACGGCGTCGGCAATGTGCAGGCGTTCGCGCCCGAATATGCGATGCGCATCTGGCTCGATCCGCAAAAACTGGCATCCTATAAATTGTCCGCCGCCGAAGCGCTGCGTGCCGTACAGGAGCAGAACAGCCAGACCCCGGGCGGCCAGCTGGGCGACCAGCCGATCGCCAAGGGCGCCGAGATCAACGCCGTCATCACGACGCAGGGCCGCTTTACCAAGCCCGAGCAGTTCGAGAGCATCATCCTGCGCGCGAATCCCGACGGGTCGGCCGTAACGCTGCGCGATGTCGGCCGCGTCGAACTGGGCGCCGCCAGCTACCTTTTTTCGTCCGAGCTCAACGGCAAACCGATGGCGGGGCTGGCCGTCCAGCTGACCCCGGGCGCCAACGCGCTCGCGACGGCAGAGGGCGTCCGCGAGCAGATGGAAACCTTGTCCAAGGGGTTCCCGCCCGACATCACCTGGTCGATCCCCTATGACACAACGCCCTTCATCCAGCTGTCGATCGAGGAGGTTGTGAAGACGCTGGCCGAGGCGATGGTGCTCGTCTTTCTCGTCATGTTCCTGTTCCTGCAAAACTGGCGCGCCACGGTCATCCCGACCGTCGTGGTGCCGATCGCGCTGGCGGGTGCCTGCCTGGGTCTGTGGATGTTCGGCTTTTCGATCAACGTGCTGACGCTGTTCGGCATGGTGCTGGCGATCGGCATTCTGGTCGACGACGCGATCGTCGTGATTGAGAATGTCGAGCGGATCATGAACGAGGAGCATCTGCCGCCCTATGAAGCGACAGTGAAGGCGATGGGTCAGATCACCAGCGCGATCATCGGCATCACGCTGGTGCTGATCGCGGTGTTCATTCCGATGGCATTTTTCCCCGGTTCGACCGGCGGAATCTATCGCCAGTTCTCGATGACACTCGCGATCTCGATCGCCTTTTCGGCGTTGCTGGCACTGACCCTGACCCCGGCGCTGTGTGCCACGATGCTGAAGCCGCACGATGCGACCAAACGCAGCGGTCCGGTGGGCGAGCGGGTCGATCGCTTTTTCGGCCGCTTCAACGACTGGTTCGGGCGGACCACCGGCCGGTACCAGGTGCGCGTCGGCAAGATGCTGGGCGCGCCGCTGCGCTGGCTGGGCGTGTTTGTGGTGATGGTGGCGGTGACCGCATTGCTGTTCACCCGCCTGCCCGGCTCGTTCCTGCCGCAGGAGGACCAGGGCTATCTGATCACGGTGATCCAGGCACCGCCCGGCGCGACGACGCAGCGCACCAACGAGGCAACCGAGCAGGCCAAGGCGTTTTTCGAGGACCAGCCGCAGGTGGCGAATATCGTCGCGGTGAACGGCTTCAGCTTTTTCGGCCAGGGACAGGCGAACGCGATCATGTTCACGCCGCTTAAACCGTGGAACGAACGCAAGGGCGACGGCGACAGCGCCGATGCGATCGCGGGCAAGGCGATGGGCGCGTTGATGGGGATCAAGGAGGCCTTTGTCTTTTCCTTGAGCCCGCCCTCGATGCCGGAGCTGGGCACGTCGAGCGGCTTTACCTTCAAGTTGCAGGATCGCGGCGCCAACGGCCGCGAGGCGCTGGTCGCAGCGCGCAACCAGATGCTGGGCGGCGCGATGCAGAGCAAGCTGCTCGCCAATGTCCGGCCGGAAGGACAGGAGGACGCGCCCGTGCTGAAGGTCGATATCGACCGCATCCAGGCGCGCGCGCTGGGCCTGTCGATCGGCGACGTCAACGCGACGCTGGCGATCAGTTTCGGCAGTGCCTATGCCAATGATTTCACGCGCGAAGGACGCGTGCTGCGCGTCCTGCTTCAGGCGGACGCGGCCAGCCGCATGACGCCGCAGGACGTGCTCGACCTGCGGGTACGCAGCGCCAACGGCGACATGGTGCCGTTCGGATCGTTCAGCAAAGCCGAATGGTCGGCGGAAACGCCGCAGCTTCAGCGATATAACGGCTATCCCGCGATGACGATCTCGGGCGAACCCGCACCGGGGCAATCGACGGGCGAGGCGATGGCCGAGATGGAGCGGCTGGCCGAGCAACTGCCGCCGGGCTTCGCCTTCGAATGGACCGGCATTTCCTATGAGGAAAAACAGTCGGCGGGACAGATCGGCATGTTGCTCGGCCTGTCGCTGGTGGTCGTATTCCTGCTGCTCGCGGCGCTCTATGAAAGCTGGTCGGTGCCGGTGTCGGTGCTGCTGGTGGTACCGCTCGGCGTGCTGGGCGCGGTATTGTTCTCGATGTTCCGCGGGCTTTCCGCCGACATTTATTTCAACGTCGGGCTGATTACGATTATCGGGCTGGCGGCGAAAAATGCGATTCTGATCGTCGAATTTGCGATCGAACAGGAGGCCCAGGGCAAATCGACGCTCGATGCGGTGATGGAGGCGGTGAAGCTGCGCCTGCGTCCGATCATCATGACCAGCCTGGCGTTCATCCTGGGCATGGTGCCGCTCGTCATCGCCAGCGGTGCTGGTGCGGCGAGCCGCATCGCGGTCGGGTCGGGGGTGATGGGCGGGATGATCGCCGCGACCTTGCTCGGTATCTTTTTCATCCCGGTCTTTTATCTTTCGGTCCGCAAATGGCTGAGCCGCAAACGCCCGCCCTCACCCGCTGAAAAGAGCCACCATGGCGAGGAGCCGACCCATGCGTAAGCTGATCGTCCTGCTGGCCGCCGTGTCGCTTGCCGGCTGCGTCAACATGGCGCCGCCGCACGAGCGCCCGGCGCTACCGACCGCGCCCGATTATCCGGAGGCCTTTGCGGGCGATGTCACGCCGGGTCAACGCGCCACCGACGTCGCGTGGCAGGATTTCTTCGCCGACCCGCAGCTCGAAGTGCTGATCGCACAGGCAATCGCGCGCAACCGCGATCTGGCGGTGGCAGTGGCGCAGATCGAGGAAGCGCGCGGTTTGTACCGGATCCAGGACGCCGACCGGCTGCCGACGGTCGGCGCCAGCGCCGATGCGGCGCGCACGCGCGGCCCGTCGCTGACCGGCACGGGGACCGACACCACCAGCCGCTATTCGGTCGGGGTCGGGGTGACGTCGTT
>JAHCKJ010000044.1 GCA_026125835.1 Sphingopyxis sp. | reverse complement strand
GTCAGCATGGAAACGTCGATTACACGTACGCTCGCGCTGAACGGCATGACCGCCGAGGATTTCGATTGCGTCGAACTTTACAGCTGCTTCCCGTGCGTGCCCAAGATGGCGCGGCGCATTCTCGGCTGGCCGCGGGACCGCCCCGCCACGGGGTTTGGCGGACTAACCTTCGGCGGCGGCCCGATCGCCAATTATATGAGCCATGCGATCGTCTCGATGGTCGAGAAGCTGCGCACCGAGGGGCGCTATGGCTTTCTGTTTGCCAACGGCGGCTTCGCAACCGACAATCATTGCATCGTGCTGAGCCGCAATCCGATCGCTGCGGCGCAGTTCCCGCAAGACTTCGACTATCAGGCCGAAGCCGAAGCGAAGCGCGGCCCCGTCCCCGATCTGGTCGAGGATTATGCCGGACCGGCGACGATCGAGAGCTATACCGTTTTCTACGCTCGCGACGGGACGCCGAAGGCGGGCGTGGTGGTGGCGCGGACACCGGAGGGGCAGCGCACGCTGGCGCATGTCGATGTGAGCGATGCGGCGATGCTGGCGTTTCTGACGGATGGGACGCGGGAGCCGGTGGGGACAGCAGGGCAGGTCGTGGCGCTCGAAGAAGGCTGTGGGTGGCGGGCGTAGGCCTCTCCCCTCCCGCTTGCGGGAGGGGTCGGGGGTGGGCAGCGACGTCGCGTTCACCCACCCCGCTGCGAGTAGCGAACAAGTTCGCAACTCTCGCTGCCCCTCCCGCAAGCGGGAGGGGATGGCGCTAAATCTCGAAACTTACCCCCTGCGCCAGCGGCAGCGCGTCCGAATAGTTGATCGTGTTCGTCGCACGCCGCATATATTGGCGCCAGCTGTCCGAGCCGCTTTCGCGCCCGCCGCCGGTTTCCTTTTCGCCGCCGAACGCGCCGCCGATCTCGGCGCCGCTGGTCCCGAGGTTGACGTTGGCGATGCCGCAGTCGCTCGCCGCCAGAAACCGCTCGGCCTCGCGCACGTCAGTGGTGAAGATCGACGACGACAGCCCCGCAGCGACATCATTGTGCAGGTCGATCACCACGTCCAGATCGTCATAGCGCATGACGTACAGGATCGGCGCAAAGGTCTCGTCGAGCACCGGCCCGACCTGCCCCGGCATTTCGACCAGCGCGGGACGCACATAGAAGCTCGCCCCTTCGCCGACGCGCTCGCCGCCCGTCACCATGCCGCCCGCCGCCTTGGCCGCCGCCAGCGCCTCCTGCATCGCCTCATAGGCCGCGCGGTCGATCAGCGGCCCGACAAGCACATCGCCCTCCAGCGGATTGCCGACTCCGACGCTGGCATAGGCTGCCTTCAGCTTGGCGACAAAACCGTCGTAGATGCTGTCGTGCAGGAACAGACGCCGCGTCGTCGTGCAGCGCTGCCCTGCGGTCCCCATTGCCCCGAACGCCACGCCGCGCAGCGCAAGGTCAAGGTCGGCCGAGGGCGCGACGATCACCCCGTTATTGCCGCCGAGTTCCAGAATCGCGCGCGCAAAACGTGCCGCCAGCCGCGGCGCCACGCTGCGCCCCATCCGTGTCGATCCCGTTGCCGACAGCAGCGCGACGCGCTTGTCGTCGACCAGCGCCGCACCCGCGTCGCGCCCGCCAATCAGCAGCTGCGACAGCCCTGCGGGCGCATCGCCGAAGCGTGCGGCCGCGCGCGCGAACACCGCCTGCACCGCCAGCGCGGTCAGCGGCGTCTTTTCCGACGGCTTCCACACCACGCTGTTGCCGCACACCAAAGCGAGCGCCGCATTCCACGCCCACACCGCTACCGGAAAATTGAACGCCGAAATCACCCCGACGACGCCCAGCGGATGCCAGACCTCCATCATCCGGTGCCCCGGTCGTTCGGTCGCGATCGTCAGACCGTAGAGCTGGCGCGACAGCCCGACCGCGAAGTCGCAGATGTCGATCATCTCCTGCACCTCGCCCGCGCCCTCGGACGGCACCTTGCCCGCCTCGATTGTCACCAGACGGGCGAGGTCATCCTTTGCCGCGCGCAGCTCGTCGCCGAGCAGCCGGACCAGTTCGCCGCGGCGCGGCGCGGGTACGCGACGCCAGGCGCGAAAGGCTGCGGTCGCGGTGTCGAGCGCCGCGTCGATCGACGCAGTATCGGCGACGCGCACCATCGCGACCTGTTCGCCGGTCAGCGGGGTGAATGACGGCAGCGACCCTTCGGTCCAGGCGCGGCGATCGACGCCCAGTCCATCGAGCAGATTTCCAATCTCTTCGCCGATCCCGGCCATCGTCCATCCTTTTGATACCAATATCGCGCCGCCTCTAATCCCCTTCCCCCGTTCGTGTCGAGCGAAGTCGAGACACGCCCGCACAGAGCCAGACGCATCTCGACTTCGCTCGATGCGAACGGCTAAGGGGTGGCAAATAGAGGAGAGCAGCCGTGTACGACCTACCCCCCTCCGAACCCCTGGTTCCCGTCCCCGCCGACGCCGCCGCCAACACCCATTGCTCCGCCAGCCAATACGACCGGCTCTACGGGCAGAGCATCGAAGATCCCGACACCTTCTGGGCCGAACAGGCGAAGCGGATCGACTGGATCAGGGCGCCGACGAAGATCGCCAACTGGTCTTACGACCCCGTCGAAATCAAATGGTATGAGGATGGCGTCCTGAACCTCTGCCACAATGCGGTTGATCGCCACGTTGCCGCAGGCCATGGCGACCGCACCGCCATCATCTTCGAACCCGACGCCCCCGACGGCGAAACGCGGACGATCAGCTATGCCGCGCTGCTCGCCGATGTCATCCGCTTCGCCAATACGCTGAAAAAGATGGGCGTCCAAAAGGGCGACCGCGTCACCATCTATATGCCGATGATTCCCGAGGGCGCGGTGGCGATGCTCGCCTGCGCGCGCATCGGCGCGGTGCACAGCGTCGTCTTCGGCGGCTTCTCGCCCGAAGCGATCCACGGCCGGATCGAAGATTGCGCGAGCGACTGGGTGATCTGTGCCGACGAAGGGCTGCGCGGCGGCAAGGTCGTTCCCTTAAAGGCCAATGTCGACAAGGCGCTTGAGCGCGTCGACGTCAAAGCCGTGCTCGTCATCGCCCACACCGGCGGCGACGTGAGCATGAAGGAAGGCCGCGACCATTGGTACGACGCGCTGTCGGCGGACGTGGGCGACACCTGCCCATGCGAACCGATGAACGCCGAGGACCCGCTCTTCATCCTCTACACGTCGGGCTCGACGGGCAAGCCCAAGGGCGTGCTCCACACCGTCGGCGGCTACAGCGTCTGGACCGCGACGACCTTCTGGTACGGCTTCGATTATCGCCCCGGCGAAATCTTCTGGTGCAGCGCCGACATCGGCTGGGTCACCGGCCACAGCTATGTCGTTTACGGCCCGCTTCAGAATGGCGCGACGACGTTGATGTTCGAGGGCGTCCCCAACTACCCCGACCACGACCGCTTCTGGCAGGTCGTCGACAAGCATCGGGTGAACATCCTCTACACTGCGCCCACCGCAATCCGCGCGCTGATGCGCGAGGGCGACGATTATGTGAGGCGCCACGGCCTGTCGTCGCTCCGCCTGCTCGGCAGCGTCGGCGAGCCGATCAATCCCGAGGCGTGGCGCTGGTATCACCAGATTGTCGGCAAAGGCCGCGTCCCCGTCATCGACACCTGGTGGCAGACCGAGACCGGCGGCATCATGATTACGACGCTTCCGGGCGCACATCCGATGCAGCCGGGCAGTGCGGGCAAACCCTTCTTCGGCATCCGGCCCGAACTGGTCGATGCCGACGGCAACACGTTGGTGTGCGAGCAGACCGGCGGCGCCGCGGAAGGAAATCTGTGCATCACCCACAGCTGGCCCGGGCAGGCGCGGACGATCTATGGCGATCACGCCCGCTTCGCCGAAACCTATTTTTCGACCTACAAAGGCAAATATTTCACCGGCGACGGCTGCCGCCGCGATGCCGACGGATACTGGCGCATCACCGGCCGCGTCGATGACGTCATCAATGTCTCGGGCCACCGCATGGGCACCGCCGAGGTCGAAAGCGCGCTGGTGCTGCACGAGCTTGTCGCCGAAGCTGCGGTCGTCGGTTTCCCGCACGACATCAAGGGCCAGGGCATCTATGCCTATGTAACGCTCAACGCCGGGGTCGAGGCGACCGACGAAGTCGCCGCGGCGCTGAAGCAGCAGGTACGCAAGGAAATCGGCCCGATCGCAACCCCCGACCATATCCACCTGACTCCGGGGCTGCCCAAGACGCGTTCGGGGAAGATCATGCGGCGGATTTTGCGCAAGATTGCCGAGAATGATTTCGGGTCACTGGGCGATACCTCGACGCTCGCCGACCCGAGCCTGGTCGACGGGCTGATCGAGGGGCGGAAAAACCGGTAGATGATCGTCGCCCCCGCGAAGGCGGGGGCCGCTGGCAGCGTCGCGCAAGGCCGACTGCGGCCGCGTTCAGAGGCACGTGACTCTGAAACGCCCTTCGCGGCGGCGACGATAAAGGGCTATTTCACCACCGCCTCGCACAAACCATCTGTCGCCAGCGCGATGCGCGATTCCGCCGTCTCGCGATTGGCCGGGCTGTTCTGCACCCCGCGTGTCTCGGTATTGAACGCCAGCAGGCTCCCGACACGCTGGTCGGGGCAAAAGCTCAGATAGGCGCGAAAGCCATTCTGGTCGCCATTATGCCCGACGATACGCGCCCTCCGGCTGCCGTCGACGAAAAACGACAGCGCGCTCTGCGTCGTCGTCGCCATGCGCCCTTGGGTGAAGTCGTCGCCCGCCGACATCTGCGGCACCCACATTTCCTCGAGCGACGATCGTTTCAGCACCACATCGTAATCGGCGGCACGCGACGGATCGCCGAGCAGGAACGCCAGATATTTCGCCATGTCTGGCATCGGCGCGTTGAGCCCGCCGTTCGACACGGTGACGCCGGTGTCGACATCGAACGGCGCCGCAACCCGCTTGCCATCGCGAATGTAATAGCTGTGCGAGCGATACGGCAGCAGATGCGGCGGGGTGCGGTCGAAATAGCTGGTGTGCATGCCGAGCGGCTTCAGGATGTTCTTGTCGATATAGATTTCATAATCCTCGCCCGACAGCCGCTCGATCACCTGCCCCAGATAGACGATGCCGGGGTTCGAATAGCCGAAGCGGCTGCCCGGTTTGAACTCGACGCGCGTGTAGGGCAGCATCGCGACCAGCTGGTCCCACCCCTGCGGTTCGAAAGGCTGCCAGTCGTGGTCGCGCCACGGCCAGGTGCCGCTGCGGAACCCCGCGCTGTGGCTCATCAGCTGGCGCAGCGTGATCGCGCCGGTGTCGCCAAAGGGATTATGCACCGCCGCCAGCTCGGGAACATATTTGACGATCGGATCGTCGAGCGACAGCAGCCCGCGATCACGCAACTGCATGATCGCGATCCCGGTCATCGTCTTGGTGATCGAGGCCCAATGATAGATGGTCCGGGCATCGACCGGAACCTTCGCATCGGCATCCTGCTCGCCCAGATGGTCGGCGGCGACCGTCTGGGCGCCCCGCACGACATAAAAGCTGCTGCCGACAATGTTCGCCTTGCGCGTTTCGGCGCGATGCCGTTCGCGAAACTCGCTGAGCGCCTTGGCGAAACGCGCCTCGTCGGCGGCGGCGGGCGTGGCTGTCAGAACAAGCGCGGCGGCGATCCAGCGTATCATGACAATCCTTCCCGGTCTGACACGGGGCGGACGGTGGCCGAAGCCGGTCAGAAATGAAAGTCCGGCAATTCCGCCAGCGCGATCCCCAGCGCCTCCGCCCAGCCGTCGGCAACGCTCTGGAAATAGGGATCACCCCGCTCGAAGCGCCGCTCGCGCACGGTCGTATAATCATCGCGCTCGTGAATCTTGAGGTCGATCGGCAGGTCGACCCCGGCATTGGCGCGGATCGTCGAATCGAACGAGACGCAGAGCAGTTTCACCGCATCCTCGAAGGACATCGCGGGGTCATAGGATCGCACGATGATCGGGCGGCCATATTTGGTTTCGCCGATCTGGAAAAAGGGATTGTCCTCGCCCGCCTCGATAAAATTGCCCTCGGGATAGATCAGGAACAGCCGCGGTTCGGCGCCCTTGATCTGCCCGCCGACGATCAGCGAGGCGCGAAATGCCGCCGCCGCGGCCGGCCCCTCGCTGTTATAGCGCATCACGATCTGGCGGAGCGTTTCGCCGATGGTCGTCGCGACCTGGAACATCGACGGCGCGGTCAGGATCGACGGGTGACGGTCTTCGGGTGCCTTGGTGCGTTCGTCGAGCAGGCTGACGACCGCCTGCGTCGTCGCGAGATTGCCTGCCGACATCAAGGTGATGACGCGCTCGCCCGGAACGTGCCAGCTGCGCATCTTGCGCACCTGCGCAATGTCATCGACACCCGCGTTGGTGCGGGTGTCCGACATGAACACCAGCCCCTTGTTGAGCCGCATTCCCACGCAATAAGTCATCGAATCCCGTATCCCCGCCCCGGATCGTCCCGCGTCCCCGCAGTCCGCTTATTGCTGGACCTGCAATTGAACAACCAGATTTTCCTGCGCTGCACCATATCGCATGCCGCGAACCGGGGCTGCATCGCGGTAATCGAGCCCCGTGGCGACGCGGATATAGCGCTGGTCGGGCGAATGGCCGTTGCTGACGTCGAATCCGATCCACCCGATATGGTCGAAATGCGCCTCGGCCCACGCGTGCGTCGCATCCTGCTGCGTCCGGTCGTTCATCATCAGATAGCCGGAGACATAGCGCGCCGGGTGGCCGAGATGACGCATCGCGGCGATGAAGATATGGGCATGGTCCTGGCACACCCCGCCCTCGCCCGCGAGCGCCTGTTCGGCGGTCGTTTCTGCGTTGGTGATCCCGATCCGGTACGCCAGCCGGTCGATGATCAGAGCCGACAGCGCATGCGCGCGTTCGATGTCGTTGGCATGGTCGCGGCCGAGCTGCGCGACCAGCCCGCGCACCCCCCGTCCCGCGCGGGTCAGCGGCGTCGGGCGCAGAAAGGTCCATAAGGGCATGGCGCCGCGGTGCGGGCCGATCACCCCGTCCCAGCTTTGCAGTTCGACCTCGCCATGACAGCGGATCACCAGTTCGCTGGCGCCGCTCTCGACCGCGATCAGGTCGATACCATTGCCGTGATGGTCGGTGTAATGAAGCTGTTGCGTACCGCCTTCGATATCGATCGCCCAGTTCACCACATGCTGCTGCCCCGGGCGATCCTTGGGCGTCAGTTTCAGCTGCTGCAGCGCGTAACGCACCGGGGCGTCATAATGATAGCGGGTGATATGTTCGACGAACAAACGCATGACCGGCTGCCCTATTCCACAAACCGATAGTCGCGCTCGACCTGCCGCGCGAGTGCCGCGGTGTCGCGCAGAAAGCCGGTGACATATTGGTGCAGGCCGCCGTCAAAGATCGACTGGATCGGGGCGTTCAGCTTGTCGTGAACCAGCGCATGCGCCATCCGCCACGCCTCGGTCTCGTCGCCATAGTGACGTTGCAGTTCGTCCAGATGATTTTCCATGCGCTCGCTGCAAAAGGTCAGGCTGCGCGGCATCTGGCGATAGAGGATCAGGAACTCGGCGATCTTCAGCGCGCTGATCTCCGCCCCGTACAGCCAGCGATAGGCACGGTGTGCCGATACCGAACGCAGGATCGTTTCCCACTGCACATTGTCGATCGACGTGCCGATGTGCGCGACCGACGGCAGCAAGAGGTAGTATTTGACGTCAAGGATGCGCGCGGTGTTGTCGGCGCGTTCGAGATAGGTGCCGAGCAGCGCGAAATGATAGCCGTCGTTGCGCAGCATCGTACCGTTCAATGCACCGCGTACCTGCGCGCTTTGCCGGCGGATCGTCGTCAGCACATCGGGCAGATCGTCCTCGCGCACCTGCCGCTTGAGTAGCGCGACCAGCGTCATCCAGCTGGTGTTGACGGCTTCCCATGTTTCGCGGGTCAGCGCGGTGCGCGCGGTGCGCGCATTGTCGCGCGCCTGGCGGATCACCGACAAGATGCTCGACGGGTTGGCCGGATCGCGCAGCAGGAAATCAATGACCCGCGCCGAACTGTAATCGCCATGCGCGGCCTGAAACGCCTGATTGACCCCGGCGGTCACCAGCACCGACTTCCATTCGGCGGCCGCGGTTTGCGACCGGGTGAGCGCAATGCGGAACCCCGCGTCGATCAGGCGCGCGTTATTTTCGCTGCGCTCAAGATAGCGCGCCATCCAGAACAGGCTGCCTGCGGTCTTGCCCAGCATCAGTCTTCCAACACCCAGGTATCCTTCGTCCCGCCGCCTTGGCTCGAATTGACCACGAGCGAGCCGCGGGTCATCGCGACGCGGGTCAGCCCGCCCGGCGTAATCGTGATCCCCTGCGGCGACATCAGCACGAAGGGCCGCAGGTCGACATGGCGCGGCGCCAGTCCCTTTTTGGTGAAGATCGGCACGGTCGACAGCGACAGGGTTGGCTGCGCGATATAATTGCTCGGGTTCGCCTCCAGCTTGGCGCGGAACGCCGCGAGTTCCTTCTTGCTCGCCGCGGGGCCGACAAGCATCCCGTAGCCGCCCGATCCATGCACCTCTTTGACCACCAGCTCGGGCAGTCGGTCGAGCACTTCGCGCAAATGCTCTGGATCCGAACAGCGCCACGTCGGCACATTGGGCAGCAGCGCCTTTTCGCCCGTATAGAATTCGATGATGTCGGGCATGTAGCTGTACAGCGCCTTGTCATCGGCGATGCCGGTGCCGGGCGCATTGGCAATCGTGATGCCCCCGGCGCGATACACGTCCCAGATGCCGGGGACGCCCAACATCGAATCGGGGCGGAAGTTCAACGGATCAAGGAAATCATCGTCGACGCGGCGATAAAGCACGTCGATCGCCCTATATCCCTGCGTCGTGCGCATCGCGACGCGCCCGTCGACGACGCGCAGGTCATGCCCCTCGACCAGTTCGGCGCCCATATGATCCGCCAGATAGCTATGTTCGTAATAGGCACTGTTGTGGATGCCCGGGGTCAGCACCGCGACCGTGGGAGTCCCGCCGCAGGCGGGCGGCGCACAGGCGGCGAGCGATTTGAGCAGGTTGATCGGATAATCGCTGACCTCGCGCACCGCCACTTTCGCAAACAGCTCGGGAAACATCTGGAGCATCGTTTCGCGGTTTTCGAGCATGTACGATACCCCCGACGGGGTGCGCGCATTATCCTCGAGCACATAAAACTCATTGGCGCCGGTACGCACGATGTCGGTCCCGCTGATGTGGGTATAGATGCCGCCGGGCGGGTCGAGCCCCATCATCATCGGCAGGAACGCCGCATTGCCGGCGATCACGTCGGTCGGCACCCGGCCCGCGCGCAAAATCTCCTGCCGGTGATAAATGTCGTAGAGGAAGGCGTTGAGCGCGCGGACGCGCTGTTCGATGCCGCGTGACAGGCGGCGCCATTCGCCCGCCGAGATGATCCGCGGCACGACGTCGAAGGGGATCAGCCGCTCGTCGCCGTCGACCGCGCCATAGACATTGAACGTGATGCCGGTGGTGCGGAACAAGGCCTCGGCCTGCACCGCCTTGTGCTGGATGCGCGCCACATCCTCGGCCTCGAACCACCCGCAATAGTCTCGATAGGGCGACCGGGTTTCGCCCTCCTGGCTGTTCATTTCGTCAAAAAAGGAAATGCGCCTGCCCTTTCCACGCAACGTGCCAACCTATGCCGCGCCCGATGTCTTCAGCCTGCGCGGCGCATCCTGTTCCAGCTGCTGCGTCGCTTGTCAGCTACGTGGCCGACAAGCTTGTGCTACCGATGCTAGCACCGCCGCACGGGAAGGCAAGCGCACAAAAAACGTTAGAAACCAAACAACAGACGCACCGCGACAAAGCCGACGAGCAAGGCGGTGAGCCGCCGGATCAGCGTTGCCGGTCCGCTCTTCACCGCAAGCTGAGTCCCGATCGCACCGCCGATCAGCACCGCAATCAGCAGCGGCCAGTGACCCGCTACCGCACCCACCATCTCGCCGCCCTTGCCTTTCAGTAACTGGCCGGTCAGCCCGAACAGGCTGTTGGCCAGAATAAAAAGGCTCGCGGTGGCGGCAACCGCCCGGGCTTCGGCCCAGCGGATCAGGTGCAGGATCGGCGCCAGAAAGATACCGCCGCCGATACCGACGACCCCTGCGAGAAACCCGAGCGCAGCGGCAATCGGCAGCAGCAATTTGGTCGGCAAGGGCACGGGCTTGGCCGTCTGCGGCTGGATCAGCAACGCCAGCGCGGAGGCAAGCAGCGACAGGCCGAGCAGCGTGACAAGCACCCCCTGCTTTACCGGCATCAGCCCGCCAAGGAAGGCAAGCGGCGCGGCGACAGCGACCAGCGGCAGCGACTTCGTCCACGGCATCACCCCGGCGCGCGCAAAGCGGATCGTGCCGCCGCTGACCACGATGACGTTGCACGCCAGACTGATCGCCGGGACCAGCCCGACCGCGACGCCGCCCAGCAGCAGTAGCGCGGTATAAGTCGATCCGCCGCCAAAGCCGACCGCGGCATAGAGCAGTGCGGTCACGCCAAAGAGCGCGGCGAGGCCGGTCATCGGGTCAGGGACCGATCAGATCGCGCCGTGGCAATGCTTGTACTTGCGCCCCGACCCGCAAGGGCACGGCGCGTTGCGGCTGATTTCCAGCCCCGCATAGGGGTTTTCGCCCTCCGGCATGTCGGGCCGCGGAATCTGCATCGGGGGCAGCGTGTTCGCAATCACACCCAATCCGCCGCTGTCGATGTCGGCGCTGTTATCCTCACCGGTGAACGGATCGATGTGCGTCGTCAGGAAATCGGGCAGGTCGGGCAGCGGCAGCGGCTCGGGTTCTTCGAAGCGCAGGTCGATGCGCGCAACGGTGCGCGTCACATCCTCGCGGATGTTCGACAGCATGCGCTCGAACAGCGCAAAGGCTTCCTGTTTATATTCGTTGATCGGCTGTTTCTGGGCGTAGGCGCGCAGGAAAATCGCCTGACGCAGCGCGTCGAGCGTGGCCAGATGGTCCTTCCAATGATGGTCGAGCGTCTGGAGCAGAACCGATTTTTCGATGCCCTTCCAGGTGTCCGGATCGACCGTCGCCGCTTTTTCGGCGGCGGCAGCGTCGGCAAGAGCCTGGATCCGCTCCTCGAAGATTTCGGGGTCGACCGCGTCTTCCTGCATCCAGTCGTCGATCGGCGGTGACAGGTCGAGAATGTTGGCGACGCGTTCCTTCATCGTTTCAATATCCCATTGTTCGGGATAGCTGCCCGGCGGACAGGCGTCGGCGACGATGGCATTCACCGTTTCGGCGCGCATCGCCGTCATCACCTCGTCAACCGTCTCGCTGTCGATGATTTCGCCGCGCTGTTCATAGATGACCTTGCGCTGGTCGTTCATGACATTGTCATATTCGACGACCTGTTTGCGGATGTCGTAATTGCGCGCCTCGACCTTTTTCTGCGCGGTTTCGATCGCCTTCGACAGCCATTTCGACCCGATCGCCTCGCCGTCCTCCAGATTCTTGTTCATCATCTTGGAAAACAGCGT
>JAHCKJ010000043.1 GCA_026125835.1 Sphingopyxis sp. | reverse complement strand
TCTTTCCTGCCCCAAAGGCCCAGCCATGCACTTCCTCGATCAAGCCAAGATTTTCATCAAATCGGGCGACGGCGGCCCCGGCGCCGTGTCGTTCCGCCGCGAAAAATATATCGAATATGGCGGCCCCGACGGCGGCAATGGCGGCAAGGGCGGCGACATCATCTTCGAGGCGGTCGCGGGCCTGAACACGCTGATCGACTTTCGCTACACCCAGCATTTCAAGGCGAAGCGCGGCACCCCGGGCGCGGGCCGCGACCGCACCGGCGCGGGCGGTCCCGACCTTGTCATCCAGGTGCCGGTCGGCACGCAGATCCTGGCCGACGACGACGAGCGCAGCCTGCTCGCCGACCTCGCCAAAGAAGGCGAGCGCGTCCAATTCCTGCGCGGCGGCGACGGCGGGCGCGGCAACGCCAGCTACAAGACCAGCACCAACCGCGCCCCGCGCCAGCATGGTCCGGGCTGGCCGGGCGAGGAGATGTGGGTGTGGCTGCGGCTGAAGCTGCTCGCCGACGCGGGGCTGGTCGGCCTGCCCAACGCGGGCAAATCGACCTTCATCAACGGCGTGACCAACGCGCAGGCCAAGGTTGGCGCCTATGCCTTCACCACGCTGCGCCCCCAGCTCGGCGTCGTCAGCCACAAGGGGCATGAGTTCGTCGTCGCCGACATTCCGGGACTGATCGCGGGCGCCGCCGAAGGCGCAGGCGTCGGCGACCGCTTCCTCGGCCATATCGAGCGCTGCCGTGTGCTGCTCCACCTCGTCGATGCGAACGACACCGACGTTGCGACCAGCTACCGGATCGTCCGCGACGAGCTCGAAGCCTATGGCGCCGACCTGATCGACAAGCCGGTGATCGTGGCGCTCAACAAGATCGACACGCTCGACGACGAGCTGGTCGCCGCCCTGTCGGCCGAGCTCGAGGTCGCCAGCGGCCACCCGGTGATGGCGCTGTCGGGCGCGAGCGGCGCGGGCGTCCCGGCGGTGCTCGACAAGCTGCTCGAAATCATCGGCCCCGAAAAGCGCACGGTCGGGCAGAACGACGACGGCGAAGAATCGACCGACTGGTCGCCGCTTTAGGAACGAACCCGCCGCTGAAGAATTTCGTGCGGAACAACAAGGATTTCGCATGACCCGACACGCTCCCCTTGCCGCGCTTTGCCTCGCCGCCACCGCGCTCGCCAGTCCCGCCTACGCCCAGAATGTCGGCGCCAGCGGCGAAAAGCGCACCCGCGTCATATTGGGGCCACAACTCTCGCCATCCTGGCCGGGGGCGAAGGATCTGTCGGTCGGCCCCTATATCGACGTCTCGCGCGAACACGTCGGCACCGAATTCACCTTCGAAGCCGCCGACGAAAGCTTTGGCGGGCCGCTGATTCAAAGCGGGAATTTTGCTTTCGGACCGTCGCTGGGCTTCATCGGCAAGCGCACCGCCGCCGACATTGGCGCCGACCTCCCCAAAGTCGGCTTTTCGTTCGAGCTCGGCGGATTCGCGCAGGTCAACCTGACCCCGGCCTTGCGCGTCCGCGCCGAAGGCCGCAAGGCGGTGAGCGGCCACAAGGGCTGGGTTGGCGAAGTCAGCGCCGACTATGTCGCGCGCCGGGGCGACGACTGGCTGTTCTCGATCGGCCCGCGCGTCACGCTGGGCGACGCCAGATATAAAAACGCCTATTTCGGCGTGACCCCCGCCGCCGCCGCGACCTCCGGCCTTCCCGCCTATGACGTCGATGGCGGCATCCAGTCGGTCGGCCTGACCGCAGGCTATCACCGGATGCTGGGGCGCCGCTGGGGCGTGGCGGTTTACGGTCGCTACGACCGGCTGGTCGGCGACGCCGCGGACTCCCCGATTACCCGCCAGCTCGGCAGCCGCAGCCAGCCTTCGGCAGGGATTGCGCTGAGCTATACCTTCGGCGGATCGCGCTAACGTAATAACATTGGCGCGGGCGGCGCCGCGCGCTATCGGCGGCGCTATGTTGTTCGTGCCCACCACCTGCCCACGCCTGATCGTCAAGATCGGCTCGGCGCTGCTCGTCGATCCCGACGGCGCGGTGCGGCGCGACTGGCTCGCCGGGATCGCCGCCGACATCGCCGAGCGGACGCGGGCGGGGCAACAGGTCGCGGTCGTGTCGTCGGGCGCGATCGCGCTCGGGGCGCGGCGGCTCGGGCTGGCGAAGGGCGGGCGCGGAACGCTGGAGGATGCGCAGGCGGCCGCCGCCACCGGCCAGATCGCGTTGAGCCAAGTGTGGGCCGAGGTGCTAGGCGCCGAGGGGCTGACCGCGGCGCAGATGCTGGTGACGCTCGACGATCTGGAAGACCGGCGGCGCTATCTGAATGCCGCGGCGACGCTGGATCGGCTGCTCGCGCTGGGCGTGGTGCCGATCATCAACGAAAATGACAGCGTCGCGACCGAGGAAATCCGTTTCGGCGACAACGACCGCCTCGCCGCGCGCATCGCGCAGGCGGCGGGGGCCGGCGGGGTCATACTGCTGTCCGACATCGACGGGCTGTACGACCGCAATCCGGCGCTGCCCGGCGCCCACCATGTCGCGCGGATCGAACGCATCGACGCGGCTATCGAGGCGATGGCCGATACCCGATCGGCATCGGGCATGGGGTCGGGCGGCATGGTGTCGAAAATCGCCGCAGCACGCATCGCCAACGCCGCGGGCGCGCATCTCGCCATCGTGTCGGGTCGGATCGACCGGCCGCTGTCGACCGCGGCGCGGCACAGCCTGTTCGTCGCCGAAAAGGGCGCCAGCGCCCGCAAAGCCTGGCTGGCGGGCGGGCTGACCGCCAAGGGACGGCTGACCATCGACGCCGGGGCTGCACGGGCGCTGCGCGGCGGCGCCAGCCTGCTCGCGGCGGGGGTGACCGGCGCTGCGGGCGGCTTTGCCCGCGGCGATGTGCTCGATATCGTCGGCCCCGACGGCACGGTGATCGCGCGTGGCCTGTCCGAATATACGGGCGCCGACGCCGCCGCGATCGTCGGTCTTGGCCGCGACGCACAGGAAACGGCGCTCGGCTACGCGCCAAGAAGTGCAATGGTCCACCGCGACCATATGGTCCTGCTGTGACGCGGCGCGTCCTGGCGATCACCGGCGCCACCGGCTTTGTCGGCGGCGCCACGATGCGGCAGGCGGTAGATGCAGGGTGGCACGTCCGCGCCCTCACCCGCCGCGCGCAAGCCGATCGCCCGGGGGTGACCTGGATCGCGGGTGCGCTCGGCGACACGGGCAGCCTGGCCGAGATGGCCACCGGCAGCGACGTCGTCATGCACATCGCAGGGGTGGTCAATGTCCCGACCCGCGCGGCATTCGAGGCGGGCAATGCCACAGCGACCGCCAATGTGATCGACGCAGCGCGCAACGCCGGGGTAACGCGCTTCGTCCATGTCTCCTCGCTAGCAGCGCGCGAGCCCGGCCTGTCCGACTATGGCTGGTCGAAGGAACGCGCCGAGGCCGCCGTGACCGCCAGCGGGCTCGACTGGACCATCGTCCGCCCGCCCGCGGTGTTCGGCCCCGGCGACACCGAAATGCTCGACCTGTTCCGCATGGCGCGACGCGGCATCGTGCTGTCGCCCAAGGGGCGCATGTCGGCGATCTATGTCGACGATCTGGCGCGCCTGCTCGTCGCACTCGCCGCCGATCGCAGCGCGAGCATCGGCGCCATCTACGAACCCGACGACGGCCGAGCGGACGGTTGGTCGCACCGCAGCTTTGCCCGCGCGATCGGGCGCGCGGTGGGACGCGGCCATATATCGACCCTCGCGATCCCGGGCGCCGTGCTGAAGGCTGGCGGGCGGATCGACAAGCTCGTCCGTCGCGGCCGCGCCAAACTGACCCCCGACCGCGCGCGCTATATCGCGCATCCCGACTGGGTGGCGACCGCGGGCGCGCATCCCCCCGCCAACCTGTGGCGGCCCGAACACAAAACCGACGACGCGCTCGCCGAAACGGTGCGCTGGTATCGCCGCGAGGGCTGGCTGTGATGTCGCCGATAGGGTGCTGTCGCCTGCCCGTCGAAGCGTGCATTGCCAACGGCAGGCCGCAGCCTTAGGTTCGCGCACATGACCGACACCACCGCAAACACCCCGAACGATCCCGCCGGCCCCTGGGCGATCCCGGTACGCCGTCCGCTGCCCGGCGACGACAAGCGAAAATCGGGCACCAGCTTTCCGCGCAAGGTGTGGCGGTTGCTGGTGGCGATCAAGGACGGACTGGCGCTGGTATTTTTGCTGCTGTTTTTCGTCGCGCTGTTCGGGCTGCTGGCAGGACGCCCCAATGCCGGACTGCCGGTCAGCAAGGGCGCCTTGCTGATCGAACTCGACGGCGTGGTCAGCGAACAGCCTGCCGAGGTCGACACGTTCGCCGCGCTGTCGGGCGGCAATCAGCTTCGCGAAATCCGCACCCGCGATGTGGTCCATGCGCTGGAAACCGCCGCCGACGACAAGCGCGTGACGTCGGTCGTGCTCGATCTCGACCGTTTCCTTGGCGGCGGACAGGTCTCGCTGGCCGATATCGGCGATGCGATCGACAAGGTGCGCGCAAAAAAGAAGCCGGTGCTGGCTTTCGCCACCGCCTATACCACCGACAGCTATCAGATCGCGTCGCACGCCAGCGAAATCTGGGCCGACAGCATCGGCGGCGTCGCCATCGCCGGTCCGGGCGGATCACGCCTCTATTACAAGGGATTGATGGACCGCCTGGGCATCACCGCGAACATCTATCGCGTCGGCACGTTCAAAAGCGCCGTCGAACCCTTCCTGCGCAGCGACCAGTCGCCCGAAGCGAAGGAGGCCAATCTCGCCTATGCCAGTGTGCTGTGGGACAATTGGCTGACCGACGTCAAAAAGGCGCGTCCGAAGGCAAAGATCGACGCCTATGTCACCGACACGGCAGGCGCGGTGCAAGCGGCGGGGAACGATCTGTCGAAAGCCTCGCTCGACGCAGGTCTTGTGGACAAGCTGGGCAGCCGGATGGCGTTCAACACCCGCGTCGCCGAGATCAGCGGCGCCGCCGACAGCAGCAAGCCGTGGGAATATAACGCGATTCCGCTGGACAATTGGGTCGCCGCCAACCCGCTCAAAACCAAAGGCAGCGCGATCGCGGTCGTGCCCGTTGTCGGCGAGATTGTGGACGGCGAAGCGCCGACCGGGACCGCGGGCGGCACCACCATCGCCCAGCATATATTGGACGCTGCATCGAACAGCAGCACCAAGGCGATTGTCCTGCGCGTCGATTCGCCCGGCGGGTCGGTGCTGGCGTCCGAAGAAATCCGGCAGGCACTGCTGGCCGCGAAGGCGAAAAAGCTGCCCGTGGTGGTGTCGATGGCCAATGTCGCGGCGTCGGGCGGTTACTGGATCTCGACCCCCGCCGACCGCATCTTTGCCGAACCCGAAACGATCACCGGTTCGATCGGGGTGTTCGGCATCCTGCCCAGTTTCGAGCAGGCGCTGGCAAAGATCGGCGTCAATGCCGACGGCATCGCGACGACGCCGCTGTCGGGCCAGCCCGACGTGTTCGGCGGCGTCAACAAGGAATTCAATGCGCTGGCACAGGCCAGCGTCGAGGATATTTATGCCCGTTTTACCGGGCTGGTCGCCAAAAGCCGCAAACAGCCGATCGAAAAGGTTCGCGAAATTGCCGAAGGGCGCGTCTGGGCGGGTGGCACCGCACGCCAGTTGGGGCTGGTCGACCAGTTCGGCGGCCTGCCCGACGCGCTGGCCGCGGCAGCGAAGCTCGCCAAGGTCGAAGGCGATTTCCACGCCCGATATTATGAGAAAGAGCCGAGCGAGTTTGCCAAGATGCTGGCGAACTGGGGCCGGGGCGAAGAAGAGGTCGCCGCGACGCCGCGCGGCTGGTTCGGCATCGCGGCGATGAACCGCCAGCTCACCGAACGCCGACTGGTACAGGATATGGCGCTGCTCACCCGCTCGGGTTCGGTGCAGGCCGTGTGCCTCGATTGCCGCGGCTACCTGCCCGCCCTGCCGCGGGCGGGCGCGGCGGAGGCGAAGGGGTTCTTTGCGACGATGGCGTTGTTGATGAGATAATCGTCCGTCATTGCGGGGAGCGAAGCGACGCGGCAATCCAGAATAAGCGTAAACCGCCCTGGATTGGCAGGCCTACGGCCGCCTACGGCTCCGCTTCGCTCGCAATGACGCACTTTGAAACGACAGAAAAGCCTCAGGCCGCCACCGCAACGCCCTTCGCATGCTCCGCGATAGCGTCGGCCAGCGTGTCGACCAGCGCCAGCGGCAGGTCATGCCCCATGCCGGGAATCGTCAGCAGCCGCGCGCCGGCAATGTTCGCGGCGGTATCGCGTCCGCCGTCGATCGGCACCAACGGATCATCCTCGCCATGGATCACCAGCGTCGGCGCCGCGATGTCTTTCAGCATCGCCCGCCGGTCGCCGTCGGCGACGATCGCCGCCATCTGGCGCGCGACCCCCTGCGGATACCAGCCGCGTTCGAAGTCGGCGCGGACGCGGCGTTGCAGGCGCGCTTCGTCGGCGGGGTAGCCGGGGCTGCCTATCACCCGCGCGGCATTCACCGAGTAAGCGATCAGCGCCTCCTTGTCACCGCTCATCGGGCGGTTGGCGAGCACCTGCATCGCTTCTTTCTGTGCGCGTGGCAGGCGGCGGTTGCCGGTCGTCGACATCACCGAAGTCAGCGACAGGACGCGCTGCGGATAGCGTGCCGCAATATGCTGCGAAATCATCCCGCCCATCGACACGCCGACGACATGCGCCCCGGCAACGTCCAGATGATCGAGCAGGCCGATGCCGTCGGCCGCCATGTCGGCGAGCGTATAGGCGGGGCGCACGGGCAGGCCGAGCACCGATTTGACGATCATCCATTTCACATTGGGAATGCCCGCCGCCTCGAACCGCGTCGACAGGCCGACATCGCGATTGTCGTAGCGGATGGTGCGAAAGCCCCGTTCGTTGAGGGCATCGACGAACTCGTCGGGCCACAGCGTCAGCTGCCCGCCGAGCCCCATCACCAGCAATATCACCGGCGCATCACGCGGCCCCTTGTCTTCATAGGTAATGTTGATGCCATTTACGTTCGCTTGTGCGGTGGTCATGCCGTCCCCGTTGCTATCGATGCGACGGACAGCATGGCGCAGTTTACGCGAACGTCAAGTCAGTCGGCCCGTGCGCCGCGATAGGACGGCAGCGCAAGCGACCAGCGGATCGCGGCGCCGCGCAGTGCAAAGCCCGCGACCGCGCCCGCCACCGCGGCGACCGGCGTCCCCGTCCCCAGCCATTCGAGCAGCAGGAACAGGCCCGATGCGAGCGCGGCCGCGGTCACATAAACTTCGGGGCGCATGATGATCGACGGCACGCCCGCCAATATGTCGCGGATCGTCCCGCCGACGCAGCCGGTGATGACGCCCATCAACAGCGCGGGAACCGGCGGCACCCCCCATGCCAGCGCCTTGGCGGTGCCGAACACTGCATAGGCGGCGAGCCCCACGGCATCGGCCCATTCCAGCAATTGTCCCCGCCACCAGCGTTCGGGGGTCATCCACACAATCAAGGCGATTGCGATACACACCGCGGCAATCGCGCTGTCCTGCACCCAGAACACCGGCGCACCGATGAGCAGATCGCGCACGCTGCCCCCGCCGACCCCGGTCACCAACGCAAAGAAGCTGGCGGTGACCAGCGTCTGGCGCATCCGCACCGCCATCAGCGCCCCCGAAAGCGCAAAGACGCCGATTCCGATGAGGTCGAGCAGGCGAATGAGGGTCTGGGTTTCCATCATCGGCGGCGCTAACACTCGCCCCACGGTCGCACAATGGATGATGCACAAGGAGGTTGACGATGAAGGGTCGATGCGCGTGCGGAGGCGCGATCTATGATCTGATGACGGCGCCGATGATCGTCCATTGCTGTCACTGCCGCTGGTGCCAACGCGAAACGGGAAGCGCGTTTGTCGTCAACGCCCTGATCGAAAGCGACCGGCTGCATGTCGAAGGGCCAATCGAGCTGGTGATGACCCCTTCGGAAAGCGGACAAGGGCAGGAGATCGCCCGTTGCCCCGATTGCCGCATCGCGCTGTGGAGCCATTATCCGACCGCCGCGCGCCGATCTTCCTTCGTGCGCGTCGGCACGCTCGACGACCCGGCCGCGTGCCCGCCCGACGTCCACATCTTCACGCGCAGCAAACAGCCTTGGGTGCAATTGCCCGCGGGCACGCCGAGTTTCGCTGACATCTACCCCGCGCGCGAGGAAGTCTGGAGTGCCGCAGCGATGGGGCGGTGGCGCGCGATGATGGCATCGTAACGCGCCGTCCGTCCCTCGCCGGTCAAATGTGGATCGGCTTGCCGGTCACCCCCATCGCCGCTTCCTTCACCGCCTCGCTGTGCGTCGGATGCGCGTGGCAGGTGTAGGCGATGTCTTCGGACGTCGCACCAAATTCCATCGCCTGCGCCGCCTGCGCGATCATCGTGCCGGCGACGCTGGCGATGCACCACACGCCGAGCACGCGGTCGGTCTTGGCGTCGGCGATGATCTTCACGAAACCGTCGGGTTCGTGGTTGGTCTTGGCGCGGCTGTTGCCCGCCATCGGGAACTTGCCGACTTTGACCTCACCCTTTTCCTTGGCCTGTTCTTCGGTCAGGCCGACGCCGGCGATTTCGGGCCAGGTGTAAACGACCGACGGGATCACATCATGGTTCACTATGCCCGTCTGGCCCGCGATGTTTTCGGCGCAGGCGATGCCCTCGTCCTCGGCCTTGTGCGCGAGCATCGGGCCGGGGATGACGTCGCCGATCGCCCAGATGCCATCGACGGCCGTGCGGAAATCATGGCCGGTTTCGATCTGACCGCGCTGGTTGGTCGTCAGCCCCGCTTTGTCGAGCGCCAGCCCGTCGGTATTCGGACGCCGCCCGATCGACACGAGCACGACATCGGCTTCGAGCGTCTCCGCCTCGCCGCCTGCCGCGGGTTCGAGCGTCAGCACGGCTTTCTTGCCTTTGACCGCCGCGCCGGTAACCTTGGTCTTCAGCTTGAATTCGATGCCCTGCTTCTTGAAGATGCGGTTGGCGTCCTTGCGGACATCGGCGTCCATGCCGGGCAGGATCTGGTCGAGAAATTCCACGCAGGTGACCTTGGCGCCCAAGCGGCGCCACACGCTGCCGAGTTCCAGTCCGATCACGCCGCCGCCGATGACGACCATATGGCCGGGCACCTTGGCGAGTTCGAGCGCGCCGGTCGAATCGACGATGATCTGCTTGTCATTGTCGACCTCGACACCCGGCAGCGGGGTCACCGACGATCCGGTGGCGATGATGATATTCTTGGCACGATAGGTCTTGCCCGCGACTTCGACGCTGTCCTTGCCGGTAAAGGCGGCATAGCCCTTCAGCCAGTCGACCTTGTTCTTCTTGAACAGAAATTCGATCCCGGCGGTCAGCCCCTTTACCGCATCGACGCGCTGCGCGTGCATCGCGGGCAGGTTGAGCCTGGGGGTCACGTCGATCCCCATCTTCGCCATCGCGCCGTTCGCCGCGGCGTCATAAAACTCCGACGCATGCAGCATCGCCTTCGACGGGATGCAGCCGACGTTGAGGCAGGTGCCGCCGAGCGTCTCGCGCCCGTCGGCGCACGCGGTCTTGAGCCCCAGCTGCGCGGCGCGGATCGCCGCGACATAACCGCCGGGACCGGCACCGATGACAAGGACGTCGTAGTCAAAGTCCGACATTTTTATCTCCGTTCGCCCTGAGCTTGTCGAAGGGCCGTACTTTTCTCAATCCGTCGCTCTCAAAAGAAGAACGGGGCTTCGACAAGCTCAGCCCAAACGGATGTGGGATATTTAAAGATCGATCAGCAAACGCGTCGGATCCTCGATCGCTTCCTTGATCGTCTTGAGGAAGGTCACCGCCTCGCGGCCGTCGATCAGACGGTGGTCATAGCTGAGCGCCAGATACATCATCGGGCGGACGACGATTTCGCCGTTCACGACGACCGGTCGCTCGTCGATGCGGTGGAGGCCGAGCACCGCCGACTGCGGCGGGTTGATGATCGGGGTCGACATCAGCGACCCGACGACGCCGCCGTTCGAGATCGTGAAGGTGCCCCCGGTCATGTCGTCCATCATCAGCGTGCCATCCTTGGCGCGCTTGCCGAAATCGCCGATCGTCTTTTCAATGTCGGCGAACGACAACGTCTCGGCATTGCGGATGACGGGGACGACAAGGCCGCTGGGGCCGCTGACCGCGACCGAGATGTCCATATAATTATTGTAGACAATCTCCTCGCCGTCGATGCGGCCGTTGACCGCCGGAATGTCCTTCAGCGCCAAGCATGCCGCCTTGGCGAAGAAACCCATGAAGCCCAGCCGCACGCCATGCTTCTTTTCGAACAGGTCCTTGTACCGCGCGCGCGCCTCGATCACCGCCGACATGTCGACGTCGTTGAAGGTGGTGAGCATCGCCGCGGTGTCCTGCGCCGATTTCAGCCGTTTGGCGATCGTCTGGCGGAGGCGGGTCATCTTGACGCGCTCTTCCTGACGGCCCGGCGCGCCGGTTGCGGCGGGCGCCGCCACCGCGGCCGATGCAGGTGCCGACGCAGCGTCGGGCGCCGCATTGGCGGCCGCCAGCACATCTTCCTTGGTCAAACGGCCGTCCTTGCCACTGCCTTTGATCTTCGTCGGATCAAGACCGTGTTCGAGCACCAGACGGCGTACCGCGGGTGACATGGTGGCGACCGTATCGACGCCTTCACCGGCGGCGGGTGCGGTCGCTGCGGGGGCAGGCGCGGCGGCCTCGGCCTTCGCCGGTGCGGGTGCGGGTGCGGCGGACTTGCCGTCACCGGCTTCGATCGTCGCGATCACCGCGCCGACGTTCACGGTATCGCCGACCGCGGCAACCTGCTGCCCCATCACGCCTGCGACCGGCGAGGGCACTTCGACCGCAACCTTGTCGGTTTCCAGGCTCGCGATCGGTTCGTCGAGCGCAACGGCGTCGCCCGGCTGTTTCAGCCATTCGCCAATCGTCGCCTCGGTGACGCTTTCGCCCAGCGTGGGGACTTTGACTTCGGTGCTCATAGTTGCAGTTCCTCGGGGATCTTGTGCCTGGTTCAGGCTTTTTTCTTGCTGCGGCGGATTTCGGCGCGGACGCTCAGGCCGAGCGCGTCGGCGACCAGCGCCGCCTGCTCGGTCTGGTGGCGGCTCATCAGGCCCGTGGCGGGCGAAGCGGCGGCGGCGCGGCCCGCATAGCGCGGCCGCATGCCCTTTTTGCCCGCCTCGCTGAGCGCCTCTTCGATCAACTCGTCGACAAAGAACCACGCGCCATTGTTGCGCGGCTCCTCCTGCGCCCAGACGACCTCCTCCAGCTTCGGCATCCGCTTCAGACGGACAGCGAGCGGCTCACCGGGGAAGGGATAGAGCTGTTCGATGCGAATCACCGTCGTGTCGGAGAGGCCCGCGGCATCGCGCGCCTCCATCAGGTCATAACCCACCTTGCCCGAACACAGCACGACACGCTTGATGTCGGCATCGGCGGGCGGAGTGCGGTCCGACATGATGCGGCGGAAATGCGCGTCGCCGATAAAGTCGCTGCGCTGCGACACCGCCAGCTTGTGCCGGAGCAGCGACTTGGGCGTCATGATGATCAGCGGCTTGCGGAACGGACGCAGCATCTGGCGGCGCAGGACGTGGAAATAATTCGACGGGGTCGAGATATTGCACACCTGGATATTG
>JAHCKJ010000042.1 GCA_026125835.1 Sphingopyxis sp. | reverse complement strand
CGAGCTCGGTCTCGGCACCCTCGGCGGTCGTCGACATGCCGAGGCTGTCGGCCAGCGCGACGACGGCGCGGATGATCGCGATCGATTCGATGCTGCCCTTCGCCGCGCCGACGACGAAGCTGCGATCGACCTTGATCGTCGAAAATTGCGTCTTGCGCAGATAGCCGAGCGACGAATAGCCGGTGCCGAAATCGTCGAGCGACAGGCGGATACCCAGCCCGATCAACTGGTCGAGCAATTGCGCCGCGCCGCCGCCGTCGCGCAGGAAGACGCTTTCGGTGACCTCGATTTCCAGCCGCTGCGGCGGCAGCCCGCTTTGCGCCAGCGCCGAGACGACGACCGACGCGAAATTGGGATCGGTCAGCTGGTCGGCCGACACGTTGATCGCGACCTTCAGGTTAGACGGCCATTTCATCGCTTCGTGACACGCGGTGCGCAGCACCCATTCGCCGATCGGCGAGATCAGACGTGCATCTTCGGCCAGCGGAATGAACCGCCCCGGCGACACATTGCCCAGTTTCTGGTTGTTCCAGCGGATCAGCGCCTCGAAGCCGTTCAATGTGCCGTCGGCGGCGGTGACCACCGGCTGGTAATAAAGCTCGAACTCGCGGCGTTCGAGCGCGCCGCGCAATTCCTGTTCCATCACCCGCCGTTCCTCGGCCTGCGCGTGCAGCGACGCGACATAGCCGGCGGCGACATTGCCGCCACGGTCCTTGGACTTGTAGAGCGCAAGGTCGGCGTTGCGGGTCAGCGTTTCGACCGTCGCGCCGTCCTGCGGCCCGATCGCGTAACCGATGCTGGCGCCGACGAACAATTGGTGATTGTCGACCACATAGGGGCGGCTGATCGTGTTGATCAGGCGGCGGGCCAGTTCTTCGGCCGCTTCAGCCGACGCAACATTGTGCAGGATCACGGCGAATTCGTCGCCGCCGAGCCGCCCGCAGGTCATGCCGCGTTCCATCAACCCTTTCAGCCGCGCGGCGACCTGCGCCAGCAATTTGTCGCCGACCGGGTGGCCGAGCGTGTCGTTGACCGCCTTGAAGCGGTCGAGGTCGATCATCAGCATCGCACAGCGCGTTTTGGCATCGATGGCGTGCGAAAGCGCGCGCGCCAGATCCTCGTTCAGGCTGAGCCGGTTCGGCAGGCCGGTCAGATTGTCGAACCGCGCCATGCGCGCGATCTGTTCGGCGGTTGCGCGCTGTTCGGTGACGTCCGAACCGACGCCGCGAAAACCCAGGAACTTGCCCGCTTCGTCGAGACGCGGCGAGGCCGACAATTCCCACCAGCGCGGTGCGCCGCCGATCGTGACCGGCACGATCAGGTTGGAAAAGCTTTCGCGCCGCTTCATCCGCTCGGCCATTTCGTGCAGGCTTTTCGGGAATATCCCGGTTTCCCAGGCATCGCCGGACAACGCCTTGAGCAGCGGCACGCCTTCGAGCGCGTCGGCGCTGGCGCCGAGCGCAAAGGCCAGCCGCGGCGACACATGCACCAGGCGGCGGTTGCTGTCGGTCTGCCACAACCAGTCGGCGGAGGTTTCCTCGAACTCGCGCAGCAGCAGGCTGACCGTTTCGGTCTTTTCGTGCAGCGTCTCTTCGGCGCGGCGGTAGCGGATGTGGCTCTGGGCAAAGCGGACGCAGAAGGCGGAGAGCAGGATGCCCGCCATCAACGCGACCGCCGCCAGTTGCGGCGCGTCGGCGCGAACCAGCGCCGCGGCGGCCGACAGGCTGACCGGCGCGATGAACAGGATGCAAGCCATCGGGATGCTGTGCGCGACGATCGCCAGCGTCACCATCATCAGCACCGCGATCGTCCACATCGACAGGACGTGGTCGAGCGGCGGCGAAAGGCCTTGCAGCCAGAACGGTACCGCCCACACGACCGCTGAATAGAGCGCGTGGCGGTTGCACAACTTGTATTCGGCGATGCCCGGCGATTTGGGGTCGCCCAGCGGCAAGCGGCGAAAGCGGCTGAACGACCACAGGCTGAAAACCAGCGCCGCGCTCAACCACCCGCCGACGACCGGCAGCGGGGTTCTGACGATCATCGTGAACGCGGCGACGAGCGCCATGCCGATGCCCATCACCAGCCGCAACATGCCGCGACCGCGCAGCGGCGCCAGCTGGAGCCGGTGGAGGTCGCCGACGTTCGCATCGCGTGGTCCCAGCCCCAAAAGGGCGCGCGCAGGAATTTCTTCGGCTGCAATCTGATCGGTCGACGTACTCTTCACCCGTCCTGTTTAACGGCGGGGTGTTACCCGAAGGTAACCGGCGCATTCCTTTTGCACCTTTTTTGTCCGCTTCCGGGACGGTTTTTTGCATGGAAGCTCAGCAGCTTGTGCGCCCGTCCCGGCTATGCCGCCATGGCAAAGGGCTGGATTTCCCCGGCCAGATATTGCGCGCGCGCCTTCGACCGGCTGAGCTTGCCCGAACTGGTCCGCGGCAGCGTGCGCGGCGGGATCAGCTCGACCAGGCAATTCATGCCGGTGATCGCGCGGACGCGCTCGCGAATCGTCTCGCGCAGCGCGAGCCGCTCGGCCTCGTCGCTGGTGCGGCACTGGACGAGCACCGCGGGGGTTTCCTCACCCCCCGGCGCGGTGATCGCGAACGCTGCGATGTCGCCCGATTTGAATCCCGGCAATTGTTCGACCGCCCATTCGATATCCTGTGGCCAGTGATTCTTGCCGTTAATGATGATCATGTCCTTGGCGCGGCCGACGATATAGATGTAACCATCTGACAAATATCCCATATCGCCGGTGTCGAGCCAACCGTCGACCAGGCAGGCCGCGGTCGCTTCGGGGTCGCGGAAATAACCGGTCATCAGCGACGGACCGCTGCACCACACCTTGCCGACCGTCTGGTCGGGCAGGACATTGCCCATTTCGTCGCGCACCTCGATCACCATGTCGCGCGCGGCGCGGCCGCAATTGACGATGGCGCGGTACCGCGTCGGACGGCCCGCATCATTGGCGGCGCCCGACAGCTCGGTCTCCTCGACCAGCTCGACGACGATGCCTTCGCCCGGCGGCATGATGCTGACCGCCAGGGTCGCTTCGGCGAGGCCGTAGCTCGGCAGAAAGGCGCTGGCCTTGAATCCCGCGTCGGCAAAGGCATCGACGAAGCTCTGCATCACGTCGGGGCGAATCATGTCGGCGCCATTGCCGGCGACGCGCCAGCGCGACAGGTCGAAGCGGTCGGCGACATGCGTCTGGCTCGACACCCGGCGCGCGCAGATATCGTAGCCAAAGGTCGGCGAATAGCTGAGCGTAGTGCCGGTATTGCGGCTGATCAGGTCGAGCCAGGCAAGCGGGCGGCGCGCAAAATCCTCGGTCTTCAAATAATCGACCGACACCTGGTTGGCGACGGGCGAGAGCAGGCAGCCGACGAGTCCCATGTCATGATACCAGGGAAGCCACGACACGCAGCGGTCGCTGTCACGCACTTCCATGCCATGGCTGTGCGCGGCGAGATTGTTAAGCAGCGCGGCGTGGGTCACGGCGACACCGTGCGGGAAGCGCGTCGAGCCGCTGCTGTACTGGAGGTAGCAGGTTTCGTCCGACTTTTGCTCGGGCAGGTCGGCCTTCGGGGCCGGTCTGGCTGCGAATTCGGTCCAGTCCATCGGGGCGACATTCTGCTGTCCGGCGGCCTCGACCGCCATCGCGGCGATTTCGGGCGGGAAGAACAGCATCGTCGGATTGCAGCTCGACAGCTGGACGACCAGCTGGCCGACATAGGAGTCGCGTCCGCCGAAGCTGGTGGGGAGCGGTAGCGGCACCGGCCACGCCCCGGCATAAATGGTGCCAAAGAACAGTGCGGCAAATTCGGCGCCGGTTTCGGCAATCAGCGCGATGCGGTCGCCGGGTTTTACCCCGGCGGCGATCAGCCGATGGGCGGTCTGGACGGCGTCGTGGCGCAGCTCGCGATAGGGATAGGGGCGCGCCAGCTTGCCGCGCGGATCGTGAAAGTTGAGCCCGCGCGTGCCGCTGGCGGCATAATCGAGCGCTTCGCCCACGGTGGCGAAGTCGGAAAAACGGCGCGGCAGCGCGCATTCGGTCGGCGTCGGCGTCAATTCGCCCGCCGCGGCGGCGTTGGTATCGGTCATAAAGGGTGCGACTTCCCGCGAAACGGGGCGCGTGGCAACAAGCATGTCATCTTTCTGAGCCATGGTTTCCGTGCGCGAGCCCTGTGTTGTTAGAACAATCGCCCATTTCCGGGCTTTATCGTCCGATATGGCGGTGTTGATCGTTCTCAATCAGGCCCGACTGTGGCACAAACATGGCATATGGCCAATCGCCGCGCTCCTCCTAACCGCTCAAAAAGGCCGCTTGGCGCAGCGCGGCTCGACGAGCTGGCGCTGTCTTATGTGGCGCGGTTCGCCACCAGTCGAGCGAAGCTGACGCGCTATCTGTCTCGAAAAATTCGCGAATCGGAATGGACCGACGAAGTTGACGCGGTGGCGGCGTGCGAAGCGGTCGCAGACCGGATGGAGCGTTTGCAGTTCCTCGATGACCGCCAATATGCGGTGATGCGCGCTGGGGCGATGACGCGGCGCGGGCTGGGCGTGCGGCGGGTGAAGACGCAGCTCTATGTCGATGGCATCGCCGAGGGCGATCGCGGCGAGGCGATCGAAACTGCCGAAGCGGCGGCATTGGCATCGGCGGTCGACTTTGCGCGGCGGCGGCGGTTCGGGCCGTTCGGGGCGGCCGCACTGGACGACCCCAAGCTGCGCGAGCGGCAGATCGCGGCGTTTTTGCGCGCGGGGCACAGCCTGGCGGTGGCGCGGCGCCTGCTCGCCATCGCGCCCGGCGACACCGCGGCGCTGGCGGCGCTGGACGATGAAGCGGGGGTGGATTAGGGCGGACTTCCCGACATTTGCCGATCAGGATATGCCGATGCGCGCCATCTTTACCGCCCTTGCCCTCAGCCTCGCCGTGCCGCTCGCGGGATGCGCCGGGGATCCGAACGAGGCCGCGAGCGCGGCGACCATTCCGGTGACCGTCACGATGGCCGGCAAGGTGCATGTCTTCAACGTCGAGGTTGCGCGCACCGACGCCGAACAGGACAAGGGGCTGATGTTCCGCACCAGCCTGCCTGCCGACGGCGGCATGTTGTTTCCGTTTGAAAAACCGCGGATCGGCAGTTTCTGGATGAAGAACACGCTGATCCCGCTCGATATCATCTTTATCCGCGCCGACGGCAGCATCGACCGCATTGCGGAAAACACCATCCCCGAATCGCTGGAGCCGGTGGTGAGCGGCGGCGAGGTCAGCGCGGTGCTGGAACTTGCGGGTGGGACCGCGGCGCGGCTCGATATCGATGAGACGGCGAAAGTGACGTGGAAAGATTAAACGATCCCATTTCCGCTTGTCCTGAGCTTGTCGAAGGACCGTTCTTGTTCTCGACGCCGACAAGAAAAAGGGCGACCCTTCGACAAGCTCAGGGCGAACGGACAAAGGGGACGCGCTATGCCGCTTTGACGCTTGCAGACCGCATGGCCTTGCCTGTAAACGCCTCGCCATGAGCATCCTTGGCAAGATTTTCACCTGGTGGGACGGCGCGACCGTCGGCACATTGCTGAACAGCTGGAAAAACGGCGAGAAGGTCGGCGAAGACAGCCTCGGCAACCGCTATTTCCGCGCCAAAAAGGGTGATCGCCGCTGGGTGATCTACAACGGGTCGAACGATGCCAGCCGGGTGCCGCCCGAATGGCACGGCTGGCTGCACCGCACCTTCGACGAATTGCCGGGCGATGTGCTGCCGGCGCCGCGGGCGTGGGAACGGGCGCCGACGCCGAACCTGACCGGCAGCACGGACGCCTATCGTCCCGCCGGCGCGCTCGAACGCGGCGGCGTGCGCGCGGCCGCGACCGGCGATTACGAGGCCTGGCGGCCCGGCGAATAATGTCGCGGCAGACGACGACCGCACTGGTGGCGCTGCTGGCGGCGAGCGGCCTTGCCGCGTGCGACAGGACGCCGTCGAAGGGCAATGGCAGCGCGACCGTCCAGACCGTCGCGAAGTCCGATGGCGTTCCGCAGGAAGTCGGCGGCATCGAGGGGGCAACCCCGATGGAACAGCGCGTCGCGGTGCTCGGGCTGCTCAACAAACGTAACGGGCTGGTGCGCGAGCTGGAGATGAAACCCGGCGAATCGGCGCGCGTCGGGCGTGCCATCGTCCGGCTGCGCGCGTGCGAACAGACCGCGCCGTGGGAGGATCCGCCCGAAACCGGCGCCTTTGTCCAATTGACTGTGCAAGATCAGAGCGACGACAAATGGCGGCGCGTGTTTTCGGGATGGATCTTCCGCGAACGCCCCGACCGCAACATCATCCAGCACCCGATCTATGACGTCTTCGTCAAAAGCTGTGCGATGACATATCCGGGCGGCGCGCCGGTCGCGCCCGCGGCAACGAAATCGGGTCCGGCGGCCGCGCCCAAGGCGTCGAGCGCACCCCAGTCGCCCGCCGCGAACGGCGGCGAAGGCGGCGATACGCCCGCGGCACCGGCGCCCGCCGCAGCACCATCGCCCCCCGCCAACACCGAATAGAGCCGCGCCAGATAATCCGCCTGGCGGATCTCGATCGCGCCGAGGCTGGCGAGGTGGGGGGTGATGAACTGGCAGTCGAGCAATTTCCAGCCGCCCGCGATCAGCCGCGCGACAAGGTGCGCTAGCGCGACCTTCGACGCGTCGCGCGCCCGGCTGACCATCGATTCGCCAAAGAAGGCGCGGCCGAGCGTGACCCCGTAAAGGCCGCCGACGAGTTCGTCGCCGTGCCAGCATTCGACGCTGTGCGCGTGGCCGATCCGGAACAGCTGGTCGTAACTGGCGCGGATGACCGGGTTGATCCACGTCGTGGGCCGGTCGTCCGCGGGCTCGGCGCAGAGCGCGACCATATCGGCAAAGGCGGTGTCGGTCGTCACGCGGAAGCGGTCGGACACGATCATTTTTTTCAGGCTGCGCGACAGGTGAAACCCGTCCAGCGGCAGGATCGCGCGCATCCGCGGTTCGACCCAATGGACCGACGGGTCGTCCGCCCCGTCGGCCATCGGGAAAATCCCCTGCGCATAGGCGCTGAGCAGCAGCGCAGGGTCGATCGCCTGCGCCGTGGTCAGGATGCGGGCTTCACAAACTTCAGCGTCATGCGGTCCGATTCGCCGATCGCGAGATATTTTTCGCGGTCTTTGTCGCCCTCGCGCAGGTTCGGGGGCAGCGTCCACACCCCCTTTTCATAATCTTTTGTGTCTTTGGGATTGGCATTGATCTCGCTCTTTTCCGCGAGCTTGAACCCCGCCGCCTCGGCAAAGGCGATGATCGAGCTTTCCTTCATATAACCCGATTTTTCTTCCTTCGCGGCGTCGTCATCCTCGTTCAGCCGGTGCTCGACGACGCCCAGCGTGCCGCCGGGTTTCAGCATCGCGAAAATCTGCTTGAACGCATTCGCGGTGTTGTCGGCGCCGCCAAAGCGCCAGTTGTGGACATTGCGAAAGGTCAGCACGACGTCGGCGCTGCCGTCGGGAACCTTGGGATTGGTGCCGGCATTGGGAAATTCGGCGAGCTTGATGCCGCCATAGAGGTCGGCGTTCGCGCCCTGCCATTCCTTGATCCGGCCCAGCCCGCGTTCCCACGGCGCCGCGGCATAAAGCGTGCCGCCGCCCGATTTGGCGAGCGGCGCAAGGATTTCGGTGTACCAGCCGCCACCGGGCCACAGCTCGACCACCGTATCGCCGGGCTTGACGCCAAAGAAGGCGAGTGTTTCTGCTGGATTGCGATATTTGTCGCGAGCCGTGTTGGCGGGGGTGCGGGTCGGCGCGGCGACGGCGGCGGCGATCGCGTCATGCCCCTTGTGCGCGGCATGGCCGCCGCCGTGATGATCGGCAAAGGCCGCGGCGGGTGTGGCGAGGGCAAGGGCGGTACTTGCAACCAGGATCAACGAACGCATATGGGCAACCTCTCTCTTGGGGGGACTGGCCCCTGTTTGCGAAGGTGCGCGGCGCAATGCAAGTGTCGATGCTGTCGGTGGCGATTGGTGCGGCGGCGCTGTTCGGCGTCGCCGAGGTTGCGAGCTGGCGCCGGAACAACCGGCGCGATGTCGACAAGGTCGGGTTCATGCCGTGGCGCGGGATCGCGCTGGCGTCGGCGGCGGTGGCGCTGTTCGCGACGGCACTGGCGTTGAAGCCGTAAACATATTCGTCATTGCGAGCGAAGCGAAGCAATCCAGAGCGGTTTACGCGCCTCTGGATTTCCGCGTCGCCTTTGGCTCCCCGCACTGACGAGGATGCGCGGACTTTACAGACACGCCTCAAGATACGGCTGGTCGAAACCATATTGCCGCGCTTTTTCCAGCGTATAGGGGCGCAGGCCCATCGCGCGATATTCGCCGACGATCTTGCCGTCCTTGTCTTCGTCCAGATATTCGAACTTGAACAATTCCTGGGTGACGATGACGTCGCCTTCCATGCCGATCACTTCGGTGACGTTGGTGACGCGGCGCGAGCCGTCGCGCAGGCGCTTGATCTGGACGATCAGGTCGACCGAATCGGCGATCTGTTTCGAGATCGCTTCCTTCGGAATCTTGATGTCGCCCATCAGCACCATATTCTCCATACGGCCGAGGCATTCGCGCGGGCTGTTGCTGTGGAGCGTACACATCGACCCGTCGTGACCGGTGTTCATCGCGGCGAGGAGGTCGAAACACTCCGCGCCGCGGACTTCGCCCATGATGATGCGGTCGGGGCGCATACGCAGCGCGTTCTTCACAAGGTCGCCCATGTGGATCGCGCCGTTTCCTTCGAGGTTCGCGGGGCGCGTTTCGAGCGGCAGCCAGTGCGGCTGCTGCAGGCGAAGTTCGGCGGCGTCCTCGATCGTCAGCACGCGTTCGCCGGGGTCGATCATCTTGGAGAGGGCGTTGAGCATCGTCGTCTTGCCCGAACCCGTACCGCCCGAGATGACGATGTTGAAGCGGCTGGCGCCCGCGATTTTCAGCGCGGTGCACATCTTCTGGCTCATCGCGCCCCATTGGCAGAGCATGTCGAGTGTGATCGGCTTGGCCGAGAATTTACGAATCGAGATGGCGGTGCCGCGCAAGCTGAGCGGCGGCACGATCACGTTGACGCGGCTGCCGTCCTTCAGACGGGCGTCGGCGAGCGGCGTGGTCTGGTCGACGCGGCGGCCGACGAGGTTGCAGATGCGCTGCGCGATCTGGAACAGATGCTGTTCGTCGCGGAACTGGATCGGCGCGAGGACCAACTGGCCCTTTTTTTCGATATAGGTCTGGTACGGACCGTTGACCATGATGTCCGAAATGTCGGGGTCGGCGAGCAATTCTTCGAGCGGGCCGAAACCCAAAAGTTCGTCGACGAGCACCTTTTCGAGCGCGAATTGTTCGCGGCGGTTCAGGGTGATGCGGAGCTCGGCAAGCACTTCGAGGATGATCGGGCGGAATTCTTCGGTCAACTCGTCCTTCGACAGCGTCGCGGCGGCCTCGGGATCGACGCGTTCGAGCAGGCGCGGCAGCACCTGTTCCTTGATCTTGTGGACGCTGGCCTCGAACCCTTGCGCCTTTTCGGGCTCCATCGCCTCGGCGGTCGAGCGCTGGTTCAGTCGCTCCATCGCCTCTTCTTCGGGCGACAGGTTCGACGGCATTTGCGGGATGTCGATCGCGGGCGGGGGGGTGTCGATCGGCGGGAACTGCGCGCCGCCGGGCACGCCCGATCCACCCTGCATCGGCTTCGCCACGCCAAAGGCGGGGCGGCCAGCGGTTCCGGGTCGACGTCCGAATGCACTCATTCGCTTTGTCCTGTTCTTCCAAATTCCTTGGGGCGTGGTCCGCGGCCGCGGATGCACCCCCATCGGACACGGTGAATAAAGTGGAAACTTTGACATTGTCCTAATGCGCGCGGGCCAATGCGACGGGCGGGTTTTGCGCCGTGCCGGTGGCGGCTTTGGGGTGGATTCCCGACTCGTCGCCCCCGCGAAGGCGGGGGCCGCTGGAGACATAGCGCAAGGCCGACTGCGGCCCCCGCCTTCGCGGGGGCGACGTTCTTTAATGGCGACAAAAGGTCGCTAGCCGACGTCTGCCAATCGTCGTGCGGCCAACGTCCGCATCACCCGCCGAACACCCCGCCTTTGGCCCCGCGGGAAGCGGCGTATGCGCCGGCCTGCTCAACTGGCGAACAGCTGGTCCATATCCGCAAAGGCCTTGAACTCCAGCGCGTTCCCCGCGGGATCGAGAAAGAACATCGTCGATTGCTCGCCCGGTTGCCCCGCAAAGCGCGTGTGCGGTTCGATCACGAAAGTCATGCCATGCGCGACCAGCCGGTCGGCGAGCGCCTGCCAGGCGGCGGGGGGCAGGATAACGCCGAAGTGCGGCACCGGCACCGCATGGCCGTCGACCGGATTATGTCCCGCGACCGCGCCCTGCCGGTCCGACGCGGTGCGCGACGATCTGGTGGCCATAAAGGTTGAAATCGATCCAGTCGGCCGCGCTGCGTCCCTCGGCGCAGCCCAGGATGCGGCCGTAAAAATCGCGCGCGGCGTCGAGATCGTCGACCGGAAAGGCGATGTGGAAGGGGGCAAGCTGCGTCATCGCGCTATCCTGTCGCAAAAGGATGCGATTTGCCAGCCTCGCGGCTTGGGCTTCGGCACCGGCCATGCTAGGCGCGCCGCCATGTTGACGATCAACGGCCTTACCGTGCGCCTGGGCGGGCGCACCATCCTCGACCGCGCGAGCGCCAGCCTGCCGGGGCGGAGCCGCACGGGCCTGATCGGCCGCAACGGCGCGGGCAAATCGACCCTGATGAAGGTGATGATCGGCCAACTCGAAGCCGACGAGGGCGGCACCGAAATGCCGCGCAAAACGCGCGTCGGCTATATCGCGCAGGAAGCGCCGAGCGGGACGGCGACGCCGTTCGAAACCGTGCTCGCCGCCGACACCGAACGCGCCGCGTTGCTTGCGGCGTCGGAGGTCGAGCGCGACCCGCACAAGCTGGGCGACATCCACGAACGGCTGATCGCGATCGACGCCTATGCGGCGCCCGCGCGCGCCGCGCGCATCCTGATCGGGCTCGGCTTCGACGAGGCGATGCAGGGCCAGCCGCTCGACAGTTTTTCGGGCGGGTGGAAGATGCGCGTCGCGCTGGCGGCGCTGCTCTTTTCGAACCCCGATCTGCTGCTGCTCGACGAACCGTCGAACCACCTCGACCTCGAAGCGACCATGTGGCTCGAAAGCTTCCTCAAATCCTATCCGGGCCAGCTTGTCGTGATCAGCCACGAGCGCGACCTGCTCAACAATGTCGTCGACCATATCCTGCACCTGGAGGGCGGGAAGGTGACGCTTTATCCCGGCGGCTATAATGATTTCGAACGCCAGCGCGCCGAGCGGCTGGCCCAGCTTGCGGCGGCGAAAGCGGCGCAGGATGCGCAGCGCGCCAAATTGCAGGACTATGTCGCGCGCAACAGCGCGCGCGCCTCGACCGCCAAACAGGCGCAGTCGCGTGCCAAGCAACTCGCGAAGATGCAGCCGATCGCCGCGGTCGCCGAAGATCCCAGCCTCGCCTTCGATTTCCCCAGCCCCGACGCGCTGAAGCCGCCGCTCATCACGCTCGATCTCGCGAGCGTCGGCTACACACCCGGCGAACCGATACTGACGCGATTGAACCTGCGGATCGATCCCGACGACCGTATCGCGCTGCTCGGCCGCAACGGCAACGGCAAGACGACGCTGGCGCGCCTGCTCGCGGCGCAGCTGACGCCGATGGACGGCGCGATGGCGGC
>JAHCKJ010000041.1 GCA_026125835.1 Sphingopyxis sp. | reverse complement strand
CCTAGTGCATAGCGGCGGCGCCGGTGACCGGGTCGCTGCGATAGCCAAAGCCCGACGACATCATCAGCACGTCGGCCGGGTTGCCCGACGGAACCGCCACGAGGGTGCGTTCGAGCACCTCCATGCGGAACAGCGCGCCTTCCAGCGCCGCGAACGAGGCACCGAGCGCCTTCGCCTTGCCCAAACGGCCCTTGTACGGGATCAGCGGACCACCGCGACCGGTTGCGGCGCTGCGCACCAGGGCTGCGGGATTCAGGCCAAGCTTGGCGACCGCTTCCTCGGCGTTGTCGGCGCGCAGATTGACCGCGGCGAGCAGCCGACCGGCAAATTGCTCCTGCCGTGCTTCGAGCCGGGCGAGTGCCTGCGCTTCGGGGGGCAGGCGCGGGTCGATCGCGCTGGTTTTCAGCGGTTCGGCTGCGGCGGGCTGGTCGGCGGTGCCGACGGGCTCCGCCTCGATCGCCGCCGGATCGATGCCGAAATGGGTTTCGGCAATGGTTTCGAGCAATGCCTGGCGTTCTTCCAGATCGGCGGCGGTTTCGGCAACGCGGTCGCGATATTGCGCGATGCGCTTTTCCGACGCCAGCGCGGCGGCCTGTTGCCGCGCGACCGCGGCGCGCTCGTCGGCGGTCAGCAGCTGGTTGACGAGCACCGCAAGCGTCGTCGCGGCCCAGGCGAGCAGCACGACCCCGGCAATCAGCGCGACGCGCTTTTGCCAGACGGCGCTGATGCGCAGGAACCGGACTTGGCCATGCGTGCGGATGAAAATTTCATGGTCCTGAAACAGCGCCGAAAGGCGCTGGCGCCAATGGCGCAGACCCGCGATTTTCGATGACAAGTGGCGACCCCATCTTGTTGTTCTGTGGAGCCCTCCGCCCCGATTGACGGGCGCCTTAACAGGAGGGTCGGCAGCGAGCGAATCTTTGCGCGCCGACTCGCGCCGAGTCGAAAGGCGCGCGCGGTGAACGGTGTCAGACGCGCGGAACGCCGCCAATCTGGCGGGAAAATGCGCCGCGAATCGGCAAATTATATTGACGGCTTGCTTACCAAATTTTGCTAGGGCCAAGCCGGTGAACGACGTCGCCAAATCCTCTTCCGCCGGTTCGCCCACGGCCGCAGACGACCTGCCGCCGACCGGTGCGCAGCGTCCGCGCTCGGCGGTGAGCGGCGGCGTGGGTTTTGCCGGGCTGGCGGGGCTCGTCGGCTATCTGCTGCTGGCGCGCTATGCGCCCGAGATTGCCGCCTTTCTGGGCATCGATTGGGGTACGCGCGGGCCGATGAGCGGTCCAAATTCCGCGATCGCCAGTGTGCTGGCGTGCGGCCTCCCCATGGTGTTGTGGTCGGTGCTGGTCGACAAGGTTCACCGCAATCCGTCGACCGGGATCGACTGGGCGATGCGGCGGCCGTGGCGCGAAACGGTCGATATCAGCCTGACCAAGCTGGCGGGGCTGTGGGCGACATGGGGGCTGATCGCGCTGATCTATGCGACGATGCGCTATTACTGGACGGGCCAATATGCCTTTTCGATGGAGCTGCTGATCCGCGTTGCGCCGTGGCTGCTGCTGGTTTCGATCCCGTATATGCTGTGGCTCGACCGGCGGATGATCGAACCGCGCGACGGCTGTTACCAGTTCGGTCGCTGGTTGATCGCGCCCGGGCAACCGGTCGACGGCCGCGCAATCGGCCATCATTTGCGCGCGTGGGCGGTGAAGGGGTTTTTCACCGCTTTCATGCTGTCGATCGTGCCGGGCAATTTTTCGGCGCTGGTCACCGTGCCGATGGCCGAGGTGCTGGCGAACCCCTATATGACCGGCATCTGGACGCTGAATTTCCTGTACCTGATCGACGTCCATATCGCGACCGTCGGCTATATCCTGACGCTGAAACCGCTCGATGCGCATATTCGCACCGCCAACCCCTATGGTATGGCGTGGGTCGCGGCGCTGGTTTGCTATCCGCCTTTCATCCTGATGAGTGGCGGCCCACTCGACTATCAGGTGCATGGTGCCGACTGGGGGCATTGGCTGGCGGGGCATGACGCGCTGCTGGTCGTCTGGGCGGTCGTGCTGGCGCTGCTGACCGCGATCTACAGCTGGGCGACGATGGCGTTCGGCATCCGCTTTTCGAACCTGACGCACCGCGGCATCATCACCCATGGCCCCTATAAACTCACGCGGCATCCCGCCTATGTCGCCAAGAATCTCAGCTGGTGGGTCGCCGCGATGCCCTTTCTGGCGGTGTCGGGCGGCTGGATGGAGGGTGCGCGCAACGTCGTCCTGCTGGGGCTGGTGAGCGCGGTCTATTATTGGCGCGCCAAGACCGAGGAAAAGCATCTCCTCGCCGATCCCGCCTATGCTGCTTACTGGAACTGGGCGCAGACAAATGCGCTGGTGCCGCGGCTGTGCGCGCGGCTGACCGGGCGGAAACGCCCCCTGATCCGCCTCGAACCCGACGAGCGGGTTGGACCCGTCGCCTAAAAGCTGAGCTCGTCGTAGATTTTGGACAGGTCGTGGTTCCACGGCCCTTCATAGCGGTCGAGCAGGTCGTGCGCCGGCGATTTGCCGCTTTTGGCGATGCGGCGGAGCGGTTCGAGGAAACCGACCTCGTTGTCGCCCATCGAATTGACCTCGCCGCGCGCGGCGAGTCCCGCGGCGGCTATGTCGAGCACGCGGTGCGCAAGGTCGCCCAACGTGCCGCCGCCGGGGGCGGGAGCGTCGAGGCCTTCGCTCGGCACCGCGTCGCGCAGCGCCTGTTGTTCCGCGATGCTCCAGCTCTTGACCAGATCCCACGCCGCGTCGAGCGCGCCCTGATCGTAGAGCAGCCCGACCCACAGCGCGGGGAGCGCACAGATGCGGTTCCACGGGCCGCCGTCGGCACCGCGCATCTCGAGAAAGCTTTTCAGGCGCACCTCAGGGAAGGCGGTCGACAGATGATCGTTCCAGTCGGACAGGCGCGGCTTTTCGCCGGGCAGCGCGGGCAGTTCGCCCTTCAGGAAATCGCGGAAGCTCTGCCCCGCGGCGTCGATATATTTGCCGTCGCGGAAGACAAAATACATCGGCACATCGAGCATATAGTCGACATAGCGTTCATAGCCGAAGCCATCCTCGAACACGAAGGGTAGCATACCGGTGCGCGCGGGGTCGGTGTCGGTCCAGATGTGGCTGCGGTACGACATGAATCCGTTGGGCTTGCCCTCGGTGAACGGCGAACTGGCAAACAGCGCGGTCGCGAGCGGTTGCAGCGCCAGGCTAACCCTGAATTTCTGCACCATGTCGGCTTCGGACGAATAGTCGAGATTGGTCTGGATCGTGCAGGTGCGCAGCATCATGTCGAGCCCCATGCTGCCGACGCGCGGCATATGGTCGAGCATGATCTTGTAGCGGCCCTTGGGCATGATCGGCAATTCGGCGCGGGTTTTGTCGGGCCACATGCCGAGCCCGAGGAAGCCGAGCCCGAGTTCGGCGCCGACTTCCTTGACCTGCTTGAGGTGACGGCCGGTTTCGGCGCAGGTCTGGTGGAGATTTTCGAGCGGCGCGCCCGACAGTTCCAATTGACCCGCAGGTTCGAGGCTGACGGTGCCGTCGCTGCCCGCCAATGCGATGACCTTGCCGCCCTCGATCACCGGCTCCCAGCCAAAGCGGGTAAGCGCCATCAACAGGTCGTGAATGCCGCCGGGTTCGTCATAGCTGGGCGCGCGGTAGTCGGCGGTGCGATAGACGAATTTTTCATGCTCGGTGCCGATGCGCCAGCGGTCCCTGGGCTTTTCGCCCCTGGCCATGGGTTCCGCGAGTTGATCGCGGTTTTCGATGACAGGATCGTGGCTGTCCGAAGCGGTGCGCGTGCTCATGACGCGCATTTAGACTATCCGGTATAGAATGCAATCGGGGCCGTTTGCCGGGATCAGTTGACGGTGGCGTCGAAGCGAATGGCCATCGCCGCGCCATTGGCCAGCGAGGCGGCGGTGGCAAGGAGCTGCGAGCCCGTCCAGCCGGCGCCAAAGGGGTCGCTTTCGTCGGGGCCGGTGAAGTTGTCGTCTTCTACCGTCGTGGCTCCGGCACAGCTGGTGCCCGACCGGATGCTGCCCGCGACGAAGGTGAGCGTGGCGGGCAGGTTGTCGGCGACGCTGACCGCCGTGGCGGTTGCCGGCCCCGCGTTGCTGACCAGCAGGCAATAACGCATGACCGCGCCGGGAATGGCCTTTGGATTGGTCGCGCCGTTGACCGGATCGCTGACGAGGCTGCTGGTTTTGGCGATGGTCAGATTGGCCCCGGCGACGGCGAACAGCATGTCCGACACGTTCCAGTAGTTCGCCTCGGTCGCCGGATTCGGTTGACCCACACGGCGGATCAGGCCGTTGTTTGCTACGCCCGCGGCACTCGTCGAACGGTCGCGGCCGAACAGGCGGACGGTCCAGCCGCTGCCGGACGGCGTCCCCAAGGGGATGAGATAGGTCGGTTCAGCCGCCACCGAACCATTGTTCGTCCAGATGCCGTCGCCCGCGACCGCGTCGCCATGGGTGCCGTCGTCGAACAGGATGATGCCCGATGCGACAAGCGTGCCGCCGTTGTCATAGACGTTTGCGGTCACCGGATTGGTCGTGGCGGTCGGCCGGGCATCGAACCGGCCGCTGATCGTCAGCAGTGTACCCGGTGCGAAGCTGGACGAAGCGGCAGGGGTAATGACCTGTGCGCCAAATCCCTGCGGTGTTCCCAGCGTCGCGTTGACCACCGACCATTCGATATCGTCGACCAGCACCCAGCTGCGATACTGCGTCGTGTGCCGGGTGCGAAAACGGATCGTCACCGTCTGGCCGGCAAAGGCGGCGAGCGAGGCGTTGTAGGTCCACCAGGGTTCGCTGCCGAGCGCCACGGTCATGCCCGCGGTATGCGCGCCGTTGGTGCCCATGTCCCAGCCGTTGTACTGGCCATATCCCGGCGCGGTCGTCGAGGCCGGGTTGACCGACAAATTGGGCGAAAACGGCCGCGTGGCATAATTGCCCGCCGTGGGACCGACGATTTCCGTCGTCGCCGTGCCGACGATCTCGATCCGCACAAAGTCATAATTGGCATTGCCATTGGCGCTGCTGTCCCAGCCTTGCGGTTTCCAGCGCACCGTCAGATTGCCGGGATTGGTGGCGGGAACGGTAATCGTCCGGGTCAGCACCGTCTGCGATTCGCCGCTTGCGGGTTCGGGATTGGTCCTGGCACCAAGGAGGTAGGAGAAATCGCCGGTGTTGGCGTTGCCATTGGTATTGCGCGTCTGTCCCGACCCGGCGCTATCGGTAACCGACACGGTTTCGTTCGGCCGGACCTGTGCGTCGTAATTGGCGTTCGACCGGGTGCCGGTCCACCCCGCCGGACTGATCTGGCCGGTGCCGCCGCGCTCGAAATTGCCGTTGATCGGGGTTTGGGGGTTCGCCGCTTTCGTTTCGTTTTCGGTGATGTCGAAATAGATAAAATAGGTCTGCGCGCCGCCGTCCTGGACGATCCAGCGCACCTCGCCGCGGGCATTGCCGCTGGCATCGGTTGCCGCCGCATAGACGGTGTCATTATATTCCTGCACCGTCGCCAGCGTTCCGTTCGGGCGCACGACGCGCACCGAATTGACGTCGAAGGTGCCCGATACGCCCAGCTGGGTCAGCAGCGCGGAAAAATCGACGTCGACACGCGCCGTCGAGTTCACCGACGAAGCGGCGGGCAGGTTGACCGGAACGCGGTAGCGCCAGTCCTGCCCCGTCGAATAGCCGTCGGGATCCCACCAGGCGGGCGTCGCCAGTCCGGCGCGTGCCGAAAAGTCGGGCGTTACCACGGTAACGCAGGCGAGCAGGATCAGCACCCGCAAAAGCTGTGTCCACTGGCCCCCACGCCAGCAATATCGGCTCTGGTCCTGCCGTTGCATGGCGCCTTGATGGGCTCATATAGCTAATATGCGGTTAAAATCCGTCGCTTGACCGCATTTCTGTCCGGGAACGGAACAGCTTTGGCCATGCCCCGCGGGCGTTCAGGTCGCCGCCTGCCAATCGCCATGCTGTCCCATCCACAGGCTGATCGCCGCGATCGCGGCGGTTTCGGCGCGCAGGATACGCGGGCCGAGCGCGATCCGGCGGACCGCCGGATGATCGGTCAGCAGGGCGCGCTCGCGATCGGTAAAGCCGCCTTCGGGACCGGTCAGAATCGCGGCCGGTGCGGCGGCGGCGACCGACGCCAGCGATGTGCCGCCCGCTTCGTCGGCAAAGAGGAGCATCCGTCCGGTCGGCCAATCGGCCATGAGCTGCGCCAGCTTCACCGGTTCGGCAAGTTCGGGCAGCGCGGTGCGCCCGCATTGTTCGCACGCCTCGACGATCTGCGCCTCCAATCGCTCGCGCTTGACGCGCTCGACGATGGTGCGGTCGGTGATGACCGGTTGCAGCCGCGCGACCCCCAGTTCGGTCGCCTTTTCGATGATCCAGTCGAGCCGCGCTTTCTTGACCGGGGCAAAGCACAGCCACAGGTCGGGCACCTGCTCGATCGCGCGGGTTTGACGCTCGACATCCAGGGTTAAAGCGCGCCGACCGGCATCGGCAACGTTGGCCAGCCACTCGCCGCTGCGATTGTCGAACAGCAGGATCGGCGCGCCGGGTTTCAGCCGCATCACGTTGAGCAGATAATGGGCCGCGGCGCCGTCGAGCGTGACGAGCGCCCCGCTCGCCAGCGGCTGGTCGACGAACAGGCGGGGGGTGCTGGCGGGCGGCCAGGCGGGAGTCGCGGGCATGACCGGGCGATAGCAGATGGCGGAAATTTGCACAGTCCCGTGTCCAATCGGGACATTTGTCCCGAAGCGGGTCAGAATCGCCGTTTTGCTGTGGCCGCCGCCGCCGCCGATTAGCGTTTTGGTAAGCAGTTTCCCCCTAGTGCAAGGATACCAGCCACGCATCTGTAGTGGGCCGCGTGTCTGGACCAAGAGGGGTTAGACCATGCGTGGGACCATTTTCAGCCGCCTGCGGCGGGGCATCGACAGGCTGTTGCGCGACAAACGCGGCAACGCGATGTTCCTGACCGCCGCCGCCGCGCTGCCCGTTATCGGTCTTATCGGATCGGGTGTGGATATCGGCCGCGCCTATATGGCGCAGCTGCGTCTGCAACAGGCGTGCGACGCGGGCGTGCTCGCGGGACGGCGCGCGATGGCGGGCGGGGTCTATTCCACCGCCGCGCAGCAAGAAGCCACCAAGATGTTCAGCCAGAACTATAGCAGCAATGCCTATGGCAGTTCGGACGTGAACTTCACAACGCGCGCCGAAGGAACGACGAATGTCGTCGGGACGGCAACGGCCAACCTGCCGACCGCATTGATGCAGGTTTTCGGCTTCGACGAGTTCGACCTTGCGGTAAATTGCGCCGCGAAACTGGAAATTTCCAACACCGACGTGATGATGGTGCTCGACGTCACCGGCTCGATGACCACGGTCAACCCCGGCGATTCGGTGAACCGCATGGTCGCGCTGAAGGCGGCGACGATGGACTTTTTCGATACGCTGACCGCCGCCGAACTGGGCGACGGACGTTTGCGTTTCGGGGTGGTGCCCTACAGCTCGTCGGCGAACGTCGGGCATATCCTCTATGCCAAGAACCCGTCCTGGCTGGCGGACACGGTCACGCTACCGTCACGGACGCCCAACTATACCACAACCTGGGGGACAGGCACGACGTCCAACGGAACGCCAAGCAACGGGGCAGCGTATCAGGTGGCGACCTGGGCCAATACGGGTTCGACAATTTCCGGCAAGACCAGCACAACCTGTCCAGCGACCACTCCGCCGGCCAACTCCACGCCGACGACAAGTGGCGGGCAGAGCTCAACACAGACGGGTCAGTATATCGACGGCAATGGAAACCGTATCACGACGTCGAATCTGACGCAGGCCTATCGTTATTTTGAGTACCGCTACGTCTGGTCGTCGAGCGCGTGCCGCCTGCAAAGCCGGACGATGGAATATATCCAGACGACGCCGTCGACACTGACCCAGCCGCCGGTCCAGACCTTCTCCAACTACACCTATCAGGACCGGGTGTTCGACGTTGCATCGGCCAAATCGGGGTCGGCGATCGTTACCAATACCGGCGATTCGGGCGCCAATTTCTCGGCGACCTGGGGCGGCTGCGTGATGGAACGCCAAACCACAAGTTTTGCCGCCAACCAGACAGCCCCCGCTTCGGCGCGCGATATGGATATCGATACGGCACCGACGGGCAACGATGATACCAAATGGCGGTTGCTGATCCCGGAAATCGCCTTTCCGCGCGCGGTCAACCCGGGGACCAAGCCGTCGAGTACGGGCGCGATCACGGTCGCCCCCGGGAGTGTTACCGCCGACAGCGGTTCGAACGGCAGCTGGCAGCGTTATTCAAAATATTGGAGCAACGGCTGGGGCGTATGTCCGGCGGCGGCGCTGAAGCTGACGTCGATGACTGCCAGCGACCGTTCGACCTTCAACAGCTATATCAACTCGCTGCAACCCGTCGGCGGTACCTATCATGATTCCGGCATGGTCTGGGGCGGACGCTTGATTTCGCCCGACGGAATGTTCGCGGACGAAAATGCGACCGCCCCGAACAATCGCCCGATCAGCCGCCACATTGTCTTCATGACCGACGGCGACATGGCGCCCAATACCGGCAACCTGTCCTTTCAAGGTTATGAGTGGATTATGCAGCGTGTAGGCGGCAACTGCACGGGGAATGTGGCAACCTGCGACGCGGCCTTGACACCGCGGCACAACAATCGCTTCCGTCAGTTGTGCGAACAGGTTAAAGCCAAGAACGTCACGATCTGGGTCGTCAGCTTTGGCGTGGCGCTCAACGCCGACCTCAATGCCTGCGCCACCCCCGGCAAAGCCTATCAGGCGAGCAATGCGGCGCAGCTCAACCAGAATTTCCAGGCAATCGCCCGGCAAATTTCGAAACTGCGGTTGTCGCAATGACGCGCCGTTCCTTCCTTCGCCGCCTGCGCCGCAGCGAACAGGGCAATGCGATCGTCGAGTTCGCGTTGACGGCGCCCTTGTTCCTGCTCATCCTGATGGGGATCTTCGACTTCTCGTGGCAAATCTATGGCAAGCAGGTGCTGCAGGGCGCGGTGAGCAAGGCTGCGCGCGACGCGACGCTGGAAAGCAATGCGATCAACCAGGCGGCGCTCGATACCAAGGTGCGCCAAAAGGTTCTGAACGTATTCAAGAACGGCGATGTGACGTTCGAACGCAAATCCTACGACAGTTACAGCGAAGTCGGGCAGCCGGAAGCCTTTACCGATTCGAACAAGAACGGCCGCTATGACGCGGGCGAATGTTTCGAGGACGTCAACGGCAATTCGAGCTGGGACGCCGATCGCGGCGCAACCGGCAACGGCGGCGCCGAGGATGTCGTGCTGTATACCGCGACGCTCGAGATCGAACGGGTATTGCCGGTGTGGAAGATGCTGGGCCAGTCGCAGACCAGCCGCATCCAAGCGACGACGGTGCTGCGCAACCAGCCCTATAACGCAGCCACATCGACGAAGAAGGTGATCTGCACATGACCGCGCGCCTTGTCCATCGTTTCCGCCGTATCCGGGCGGGCATTGTCCGCCTGGCGCGGGACAGCGGCGCCGTGGTGATGATCGAAATGGCGTTTTGCATCCCCTTTCTGATGGTGGTGGGATTTGCCGGGATCGAACTGGCGAACCTGACCCTCGCCCACACGCGCGTCAGCCAGATCGGGCTGAGCGCGGCGGACAACGCCTCGCGCATCGCCTTTGGCAGCAATCTGTCGCTGCCGCGCGTGCGCGAGGTTGATATCAACGAAGTGTTTGTCGGGGTGGAACAGCAGGCGCGCGGCCTGGATTTTCGCAACAACGGCCGGATCATCCTGTCCAGCCTCGAGCGCAATGCCGATGGCGGCCAGTGGATCCACTGGCAGCGCTGTTACGGCAATTTGCCGATCAATTCGGCCTATGGCCCCCAGGGAACGGGCGCGACCGGCACCGGCTTTCCGGGCATGGGCCGCACCGGGGCCGAAGTTACGGCAGCCGACGGCACCGCGGTGATGTTTGTCGAAATCATCTATGACTATCAGCCGATGGTCGGCGCACGATGGTTCGGCAGGCCGCGCATCCGGTCGACCGCCGCGTTCAACATTCGCGAGGGTCGCGACCTTTCGCAGGTCTATAACCCTGCGCCGTCGGCGCCGGTGTCGAACTGCGCCTGATCGCGCGGACGATCGATCAATAGCCATTTATCGGCGCCGTCGCGGCTGCTACACGGCGGCTGCCGATGACCGCTGCCCATCCTCCCGACACCCAGCTGCGTGGTTTTGTGGCGCTGCTTCCCGCGGCGGTGCGGCCGTATGCGCTGCTGGCACGGTTCGACCGGCCGATCGGCTGGTGGCTATTGTTCTGGCCGTGCGCGTTCGGCGTGGCGCTTGGCGGCGGGGCGGTCAGCCATTGGCCGTTGTTCCTGTGGCTGCTCATCGGCGCGGTCGCGATGCGCGGCGCGGGCTGTGTCTATAACGACATCGTCGACCGCGACCTCGACGCGCGTGTCGCGCGCACCGCGTCGCGGCCGGTGGCAAGCGGCGCGGTTTCGGTCCGCAATGCGGCGCTGTGGATGCTGCTGCTGTCGCTGGTCGGCCTGTTCGTGCTGCTCCGGCTGCCGCGCCCCGCGCAGGTCGTCGCGTTGGCCAGCCTGCTGCTGGTCGCCGCCTATCCGTTCATGAAACGCATCACCTGGTGGCCGCAGGCGTGGCTGGGGCTGGTGTTCAGCTGGGGCGCGCCGGTGGCCTGGGTCGCGGTCGGCGGCCGCGAGGGACTGGCGCTGCCCTTGCTCTACGCCGGCTGCATCGCCTGGGTGATCGGATACGACACGATCTACGCGCTGCAGGATATCGAGGACGACATGCTCGTCGGCGTCAAATCGAGCGCCCGCGCGATGGGGGGGCAGGTGCGCACCGGGGTTGCGCTTTGCTACATCGTCGCGCTGGCCGCCTGGGCGGGCGCGCTATGGGCGGTGCGCCCCGATCCGTTGGTGCTGGTCGCGCTGGTGCCCGCGGCGGTGCATTTCACCGGACAGGTTGCGACGCTAGATCCGGCCGACGGCCATGACGCGCTCGCCAAGTTCCGCAGCAACCGTTTCGCCGGCCTGCTGGTGTTCGCGGCGATGATGGTCGTGGGGATGGCGCCTTAGAGTCCGAGCGCCTTGCGCAGCTCGGCGTTGATCCGGCTCTGCCAACGCGGCCCCATGGCGCGGAATTTTTCGAGAACGATGCTGTCGAGCCGCAGCGTCACCTGCTGCTTGGGGTCAGGGGATTTGGGACGGCCGGGTTTGGTCCAGGTGCCGTCTGCGGGTTTGACCAGCTTTCCATTTCTATAGACGGCGGCACGGCGGAAATGATCCTCCGTCCATTCGGGCGCGTCGTCCGGATCAATCCAGGGTTCGTCGGCGGGCTTCGATTTCTTCGTCATGTACATGTCTCATCGAAATGATGCGGCGTGTTTCGTCGCGCGGTGTCCAGACGATAGCGACGGCCCGACCGCTCAGTTCGCCATAGGCGATATAGCGATCCTCGCCATATTCATGCCGATCGTCGACAAATTCCAGATAATCTGCCGCGAAAACCATGGCGGCATCGATAAAATCCAGACCGCGTTCTCGAAGCGTCCATTGGCGTTTCGCCTCATCATAGCTAATCTTCATATCCATCTCGCTGTCGAGACAACTGCCCGGGCGGGAGGGCAACCGTCGTTGATCAAGCAGCGCACACAAGAAATTACGAGATTAGAATCTGAGATTAGATCAAAAGAAATGTTGTTCAGAGTTACCGCGCGCTACGGTATTTTATGTAGTTA
>JAHCKJ010000404.1 GCA_026125835.1 Sphingopyxis sp. | reverse complement strand
GGGCGTCATCCTCGCCGACGAGGGCGCGGCGAAGACCCCTGAGCTGCTCGCGGCGTTCGGCCGTGCGGTCGAATCGCTGGGCGGCGCCTATGTCACCGCCGAGGATGTCGGCATGTCGGATGCCGACATGGTCGCGATTTCGAAACATACCAAGCATGTCAGCGGGCTTCCGGTGGCGAGCGGCGAGGCGGGCGGCGATCCCGGCCCGCTGACCGCGCTGGGCGTCTATCTGGGGATCAAGGCGGCGATCCACGAAGGGCTGGGGACCGACAGCGCCAGGGACGTCCGTGTGGCGATCCAGGGTGTCGGCAGCGTTGGCGGCGGGGTCGCGCGGCGGCTGGCGGCTGAAGGCGCAAAGCTGACGCTGGCCGACGTCAACCTGGCGCGCGCCAGGGAACTCGCCGAGGAACTGGGCGCCGAACTCGCCGATTCGGCGGCGATCATGGAGATCGAGGCCGATGTGCTGAGCCCCAACGCGCTGGGAGCGATCCTGACCGAACGCAGCATCGAAAAACTGCGCGTGCCAATCGTCGCCGGCGGCGCCAACAACCAGCTTGCAACCGCCGCCGACGGCCAGCGCATCCACGACCGCGGCATCACCTATGCCCCCGATTATGTCATCAACGCGGGCGGCATCATCAACGTCGCGCTGGAATATCTGGGGCAGGGAAGCCGCGAGGAGGTCGAGGGACGGATCGCGCTGATCCCCGGGCGGCTCGCCGAAATCTGGGCCGAAAGCAAAGCAAGTGGCACCCCGGCGTCGATGGTCGCCGATCGCATGGCGCAAAAGCTGATCGGGCGGGGTTGTCCTGTCCGCTCGCCGGGATGGTGATATTGGTGGGTGGTGCAGTCAGTCATTTCCGCTAAGCCAACCTCCGATGAAGCGGCATCTCTATCTTGTCGGCGGCCTTCTGTCGCTCGCGCTCGGGGCGATCGGGGCGGTGCTGCCGCTGCTGCCGACGGTGCCGTTCGTCATTTTGGCCGCCTTTTGCTTTGCGCGCTCGTCACCGCGGCTCGAGGCGTGGTTGCTCCATCACCCGACATTCGGACCGCATATCGTCGCGTGGCGCGAAAAGGGCGCGATCAGCCGCAAGGGCAAGGTCGCGGCGCTGCTTGCCTTTGCGTTCAGCATTGTGCTGGCGCTCGTCTTTGCGCCCTGGCCGTGGATGATGGCGCCGGTCATCGCCGCCGCGGTCGGCGGCAGCTGGATATGGACAAGGCCGGAGGGGTAAGCCCCCGGCCTTGCCGGTCTTGCAGCGAATGGCCGGCGATCAGAAATCGACCGACAGGCGCCCGTACACAAAGCGACCGCTGAACCCGAAGGGCGATTGCGAGCTATAGGGCAGGAAGCTGTTGTTCAGGCCAAAGTTGAAGCCGTTCACGGTACCGAACGGCAGGCGGTCGGGATATTCGTCGAGCAGGTTGTTGGCCCCGACGGCCAGTTGCACCGGCTGCACCGGACGGAAGCGGAATTCCAGATCGACAATCCACTTCGGCGACAG
>JAHCKJ010000403.1 GCA_026125835.1 Sphingopyxis sp. | reverse complement strand
ATGTGATGCATGGGCTGCTGCTGAAAGGGCACGGCCAGGCGCAGGACGCGCATGTCGCCTTCGAAGGCGCCGCCGAGCGAATCGAAAAGCAGCTGAGGCGGTATATGCGGCGATTGAAGGATCGCAACAACGGCCCCGCCCAGCCATCGCCGACGGTCGACGAGATCGAGGAGAATGCGAGCTATATCGTGTCCGACGGCGGCGGCGAGGAAGAAGCGGGCGATGCCCCCGCGATCATCGCCGAAACGCGGGTCGACATCCCGACCAGCAGCGTGTCCGACGCGGTGATGATGCTCGACCTCCGGAACACCAACGCACTGCTGTTCGTCAACAGCAAGACCGGGTCGCACAACATGGTCTATCGCCGCGACGACGGGACGATCGGCTGGGTCGAACCACGATAGGACTGGATTTTCTCCGCCAACCGGCATAAGGCCCGCGCCCAACACGTCCGATGCCGGTCCGGCGGGGCGCCGGTCCAACCGATCCGCGATGATTGTTCGGGAACGCCCGGCCCGCTTGCCCGGCGGCTATACAGATTTGACCAGACCCATGAATCTTTCCTCCCTTCTCTATCCGGCCACGGTGCGCGCGCACGTCCAGATCGATTCGAAAAAGGCGCTGTTTCCGTTCGTCGGCGATCTGGCGAGCCGCTCGCTCGGCCTTGACGCGGGCGAGGTCAGCGAAGCGCTGCTCGAACGCGAACGGCTGGGATCGACCGGTTTCGGCCGCGGCATCGCCTTGCCGCATGCCAAGATGGCGGACCTCACCGGGGTCCGCGGGCTGTTCCTGCAGCTCGCGCGGCCGATCGATTTCAGTGCGGTCGACGGTCTTCCGGTCGACCTGCTCTTTGTCCTGCTGTCGCCGCTCGACGCCGGCGCCGATCATCTGAAGGCACTGGCGGGCGTGTCGCGCATGCTGCGCAACGAAGCGGTGGCCGAACGGCTGCGCGGCGCCAAGAATGACGAAGCGCTTTATGCGCTGCTCGCCGATACCGAAACGCGTGACGCGGCCTGAGGCCGCGGTGGCAGCGCCGCCATGGCGCGGCTGACCAGTCGCTTTCTTGTCGACCTGCTCCTTCGCCGCACCGAAGCGGCGGGGGGATTTGCCGCGGTGCTGGTCCGCGGCGACGACCATGCGGGGTCGATCCTTGTCCAATGCGCCGAGCGCGGTCGGCCCGGCCCGTTGCTCGAACGGCGTTTTTCGCCGACCGGCGATTATGTCTGGGAAGCGGTCGGTCCCGATGAGCCCGACGATAGTGAATCGCGCGCAAACTACCGCGAACGGCGGCAAAAGGCCGATCCCGACCTGTGGATTGTCGAACTGGATATCGCAGATGCGCCACGACTCGTCGCGGAGTGGGCGGCGTTAACTTGACTCTGTTGCAGCGCACAATAGGTGGCGCGCATTCGATAACGCGTAGGTCGTTCCGCGGGTTGCATGGATTCACCATGTCCCGATGAAACGGAGTGGACACGCAGTCGGACGATGACCGCAGGCGATG
>JAHCKJ010000402.1 GCA_026125835.1 Sphingopyxis sp. | reverse complement strand
GGCAGACAGTCGTGGAGCGCGTCGTAGAGCGGGCGCAGGTACGGATCGACCTTCTCCTTCATGTCGCCGGGCAGGAAGCCGAGCTTCTCGCCCGCCTCGACCGCGGGGCGTGAAAGGATCAGGCGCTGGACGCTGCCGGTGATGAGCTGCGCGACCGCCTGCGCCACCGCGAGATAGGTTTTGCCGGTCCCTGCCGGGCCGAGCGCGAAGATCACGTCGTCGCGCGCGAGCGCTTGCATATAGGGAATTTGCGACGGGGCGCGCGGGACGATCGTCTTTTTGCGCGTGCGGATCATCACCGTCGGCGTTTCGCTCGCGTCGTGGCGGATGATCCCGTCGAGCGTCGGCTGCGCCGACATCGCGATCACCCCGTCGACCATGCCGGCATCGACCTCCTGCCCCTTTTCGATGCGGTCATAAAGATCGGTGAGCACGTCGCGCGCGCGCGCCGCTGCTTCGGCCTCGCCCTCGATCTGCACCCGGTTGCCGCGGGCGGATATATAAACGCCGAGACGGTTTTCGACCGCGACAAGGTTGCGGTCGAACTCGCCGAAGAGGATGCCCAGCAGCTGCGTTCGCTCGAATTCCGCTGTCAGTCGGACGCGGTCGCCAGGTTCGGCGGGAGTCGAGGCGATCAGCGGGCGTTTGGACATATGGGCAAGTCACCTGAGCTAAGAATGATCCTGTGTACTCCCGCGAAGGCGGGAGTCCATCACCGATAGTTTCGGAACTCGACAGAAGGCGATGGAGTGTGTCTTCGTGGAGACAGCTTCCGGCAGCCGCACTAGGCGACCGCTTCCACAAGAGCTTCGGCAGCGACGCTGTTGGCACCCGCCGACACGATCCGTACATCGACCATATCGCCGATCACCAGCCCCGGCGCGGTGACATGCGCCGACTGGAGCCACGGCGTCTTGCCGATCAACTGACCTTCCAGCTTGCCTTTGCGTTCGAGCAGCAGCCGCGTTGTGCGGCCGACGGTCGCTTCGTTGAACGCCTGCTGCTGTTCGTTGAGCAGCGCCTGCAAGCGCTGGAGCCGGTCATTCATCACCGCTTCGTCAACCTGATCCGCCATCGTCGCGGCGGGGGTGCCCGGACGGCGCGAGTATTTGAAGCTGTAGGCCATCGCATAATTCGTCGCGCGAACGATTTCTAGCGTCGCCTGAAAATCCGCCTCGCTCTCGCCCGGGAAGCCGACGATGAAGTCGCCCGAGATGGCGATGTCGGGCCGCGCTTCGCGAACGCGCCCGATGACCTTCAGATAGGATTCGACGCTATGGCTGCGGTTCATCGCGGCGAGGATGCGGTCGCTGCCCGCCTGCACCGGCAGATGGAGGAAGGGCATCAGCTTGTCGACCTCGCCATGCGCAGCGATCAGCCCGTCGGTCATGTCGTTGGGGTGGCTGGTGGTGTAGCGGATGCGCTCCAGCCCGTCCTCGCGCGCGAGTTCGCGGATCAGCCCGTCGAGGCCGATCGCCCTGCCCTTATCATCCTCGCCGTCCCACGC
>JAHCKJ010000401.1 GCA_026125835.1 Sphingopyxis sp. | reverse complement strand
TTGCAGGCGGTCGGACTGCTCGAGGGCGGCTTTGACGGGACGATCCGCATCGATGGCGCCGACGTGACGCAATATGAGCAGGGCGAGCGGACGAAGACGCGGCGCGAGAAGATCGGCTTCGTCTATCAATTCCACCATCTGCTGCCCGATTTCAACGCGATCGAGAATGTCGTGCTACCGCAGCTGATCCGCGGCGCGGGGCAGGCGGAGGCCGAGGAACGCGCCGCCGATCTGCTGGGGCGGCTGGGGCTCGGCGAGCGGTTGCATCACAAGCCGAGCAAGCTGTCGGGCGGCGAGCAGCAGCGCGTCGCGGTAGCGCGCGCGCTGGCGAACCGGCCCTTGCTGGTGCTGGCTGATGAGCCGACGGGCAACCTCGACGAGGCGACCGCCGACCGGGTGTTCGACCAGTTTGTTAAGCTGGTGCGCGACCATGGGTCGGCGGCGCTGGTCGCGACGCACAACGAGCGGCTGGCGACCAGGATGGACCGCGTGCTGCGCTTGCACGAGGGACGTATCGAGGTCTAACTGCCACTTTCCCGTTCGTGTCGAGCGCAGTCGAGACACGCGAAGGCCGTGCGCGACGTATCTCGACTTCGCTCGATACGAACGGAATTTAGGGATGGGAGCCAATATATGAGCCTTTACGATTTTTCCGCACCGCTGCCTGGTGGGGCCACGCAATCGATGGCCGATTATCGCGGCAAGGTGCTGCTCATCGTCAACACCGCGTCGAAATGCGGCTTTACCCCGCAATATGAGGGGCTGGAGGAGCTGTACCGCGATTACAAGGATCGCGGGTTCGAGGTGCTGGCCTTTCCGTGCAATCAGTTCGGGGCGCAGGAGCCGGGCGACGCCGACGAGATCAAGAATTTCTGTTCGCTGACCTATGACGTCAGCTTTCCGGTGATGGCCAAGATCGAGGTTAATGGCAACGGCGCCGACCCGATCTTCAAGCATCTGAAGCAGGAAAAGTCCGGGCTGCTGGGCAGCGGGATCAAGTGGAATTTCACGAAGTTTCTGGTGGACCGCGACGGCAAGGTGGTGTCGCGTCATGCGCCGACGACGAAGCCCGAGCAGCTCAGGAAAGAGATTGAGGAGTTGCTGGGGTAACCCCCCAAACGCATCGTCATTGCGAGCGAAGCGAAGCAATCCAGAGTGTGACAAGCCGCCCTGGATTGCTTCGCTTCGCTCGCAATGACGATTTTGTGAATAGGGCGGTGGTCGAATCAATGGCGCGGCGTTAGCGTCGCCCCATGGCCTACAGCCCCTTTGTCCCCCTGCGCGTCTTTTCCAGCTATACGATGCTCGAAGGGGCGATCGAGCCGAAAGCGATCGCCAAGGCGGCGCGCGAGCGGGGGTTTCCGGCGATCGCGATTTGCGACCGCAACGGGCTGTATGGTGCGATGGCGTTTGGCGAGGCGTGCAAGGCGGCGGGCGTGCAGCCCATCGTTGGCGCGCTGCTGAGCGTTGCGCGGCCGGGGCAGCGGCTGGCGAATGGCGCGCCGTTAATCGAC
>JAHCKJ010000400.1 GCA_026125835.1 Sphingopyxis sp. | reverse complement strand
GGCAAGCGTTTCCGTGCGGAAGATTTCCCGGAGAGCAATTGGGACGTGAAGCGCTGGCTATGGGAGCCCGCGCTCGGCTGCGAGGGGTTCTTTCAGCTCCGCTGGTTTCGCCACGTGACGGTGCTGGCCGGCGCCGGGGTGGGCGGCGCCCTGTTCGCATGGCTGCGGAACGCGGCGCCGACGTCGCCGACGCGCGCCGGCTGGGTGATCGGAATAGCGGCCGGCGCTGCGGGAGCGACCATCGTCGCGCTCCATTGCCCGTCGAACGATATGGTTCATATCGCCTTGTGGCACGGGCTGGCCGTCGTTCTGGCGGCGGTCGCCGGACGTCTCCTGCTGACGCCATTGCTGCGCTGGTAGCGCGGCTGGACAAACAATCTCCTTTGTGTATTATTGATCTAATACACAAAGGAGATTGTTATGCGGAACTGGACAATGGCTGCGCTGCCGCTGGCCCTGGCGATGACCGTAACGGCCTGCAACAGCGCCGAGCGCAGCGATGGCGACCGAACGGACCGGACCGAGGCGGCGCGGTCCGGCAATGCCGACAATGTTGTGACAAAGGCCTATGCCTTTACCGGCTTCACTGGCGTCAAGGTCACCGGACCCGATGACGTGACCATCCGCCGCGGCGATGCCTTTTCGATCAGTGCCAAAGGGCCGCAATCGGCGCTCGACGAGCTTGAGGTCGATATGGACGGCGACACGCTGTCGATCGGTCGCAAGCGCGAAGGGTTCAGCTTTTCCAATCGCGGCAAGGACAAGATCGCCATCGCGATCACCCTGCCGCGGTTGGCGGCGGTGCGGCTGACCGGTTCGGGATCGGTCGATGCCGACAGCATCGACGGCGATGCGGTGGAAGCGGTGCTGACCGGATCGGGCGACCTCAAGATCGCCAGCCTGACCGGCAAGACGGCCCGGCTGAGCGTCGCCGGGTCGGGCGATATCGAAATCGCCGGGGGCCGCGTGGACACCGGCAAATACAGCGTGACCGGATCGGGAGACATCGACGCCGACGGGCTGGTGGCGCAGACGCTCGATGTGTCGGTCACCGGTTCGGGCAATGTCGATAGCCAGGCGACCGGAACCGCCGATGTGAATATCATGGGTTCGGGCGATGTGACGCTGGCTGGCGGCGCGAAATGCGCGTCGCGCAAAATGGGGTCGGGAACGATCACCTGCAAATAGGGCGGCGCTGGTGCCGCCGGTCCGGACAGGCTATGGCGGCACCATGATTGCCTATAATCGCTCTGCCATTCTGGTGGCCGCCGCCCTGGTTGCTGCAATGCCCGCCGTTGCCGCCGAAAAGCGTTTCGGCCTGACCAGTTTCAACGCGATCGAAATCAATGCCGATTACGCGATCGAGGTGACGACGCGCGCGCCGGTGGGTGCGGTGGCGACCGGACCGCAGGACGCGCTCGACCGGCTGAGCATCGAGGCGCGCGACGGGCGGTTGGTGATCTCCGAGCGCCGGTTCGCCGGGGACGAAAGCCGCCGGACGCCACGCGGCGGGGTGA
>JAHCKJ010000040.1 GCA_026125835.1 Sphingopyxis sp. | reverse complement strand
GTCTATTCGTGCACCCATGCGTCGGCATCGCAGGCCTGAAACCAGTCAACGAATCGCGGCAGGCCGACGCTGATAGGCGTCGTCGGGGCGTAGCCGAGATCGTCGGCAATCGCTTGGATATCCGCATAAGTATCGACAACATCACCGTCCAGCATCGGGAGCATGTTGGTATGTGCCCTGCGGCCGCACGCCTGCTCGATCGTCGCGATCATATCCATCAGCTCTTCCGAGCGGTTGTTGCCGATATTGTAGATCCGATGCGGAGTCGTGAATCCACCGGATTTTAGTGCGCCGTCGTCCGCCGGCGGACGGTCGAGACTGGCGATGATTTCTGCCACGATGTCGTCGTTGTACGTGAAATCGCGCCGCATCTTGTCATGATTACATACGTCGATCGGGACCCCCGACAGAATCGCCTGGGTGAACTTCCACACCGCCATGTCGGGTCTGCCCCACGGCTCATAAACGGTGAAGAAGCGCAGGCCGGTTTGCGGGATGCGAAACAGGTGCGCATAGGTTTCGCTCATCAGTTCGTCCGCCCGTTCGGTCGCGGCATAGAGCGAGCTCGGGTGATCAACGCGATCCTCTACCCGAAACGGCATCGCCCTGTTTGCGCCATAGACCGACGAAGACGACGCATAGACCACTTGCGCCACGCCGTGGTGGCGCGCGAGTTCGAGGACGTTGAGGTGTCCTGCAAGGTTCGAGCGAACATAGGCGGCAGGGTTATCGATCGAATAACGCACGCCGGGCTGCGCTGCGAGGGGACGATCCGGTCAAAATCGCTCGTGGCGAACGCTGACGGTAGTGCTCCGTCTTCGCCGATATCGACACGGTGCACCGACAAGCGGCCGGTTCCCATGGATTCAAGTGCGGCAATCCGCGCGGTCTTTAATGCCACGAGAAAATAGTCGTTGAAATTGTCGATGCCGATCACCGTATCGCCGCGTTCCAGCAAGCGTGCGGCGGTCGGCATGCCGTTGAATTCAGCGATCCCGGTGACAACGGTGCTCATCGATCAGGCCCTCGTGCCGTCGATGGTTGCGGTGCCGTGCGCCATGCGGCCGAGGCCGCCGATTCGGTCGGTGACAAAGAGCTTCATTCCAAATGCGTTCGGAACGCCTGGATTTTCAGCGTCCAACCGGTACCGCACCACAAATTTCGAAAACAGTGAGTGAACTTTGTCTGGTCGGCGGGCGTAACATAAGCCGCCGCTGCTGTTTCCGTTGGTTTCCGCGTCCGCGACATGCCTCAATCCTTGCAATCATGACGGCAAGGCTCGACATAGACCAAAGCCGGGAGCCACCGTGTGCGTTTTACCTTCGACAACAGTTTCAAAGCGTCGATGGAGGGATTTTACACGCCCGCCGAGCCGGCAAAGCCGTCGGCACCGGCGCTGCTGGTATTCAATCACCCGCTCATCAAGCGCTTGGGACTGGCGGTCGGCAAGGAAAAAAACGACCAGTTCGCGCGCATTTTATCGGGTGGCGAGCTGCCCGAAGGCGCCAGCCTGCTCGCCTTTGCATACACTGGTCATCAGTTCGGCCACTTTTCTCCCCAGCTTGGCGACGGCCGTGCGTTGCTGCTGGGCGAGATCGTTGCGCCCGATGGCGCCCGTTTCGATATTCAGCTGAAGGGATCCGGCCCCACGCCTTTTTCCCGCGGCGGTGACGGCAAGGCGGCGATGGGGCCGGTGCTGCGTGAATATCTGGTATCCGAGGCGATGGCCGCCATGGGTGTGCCGACGACGCGCTCCCTTGCGGCGGTGGCGACGGGTGATGTGGTGCAGCGCGACCGCGGGCACCCCGGGGCGGTGCTCACTCGCGTCGCGAGCAGCCATATCCGGGTCGGCTCATTCCAGTTTTTTGCGGCGCATTTCGGTGTCGATCATGTGGTCAAACTGTCCGACTACACCATCTGGCGCCACTGGCCCGAACTGGCGGAGGCGCCGAATCCGCACCTCGCGATGCTCGACCGCGTCATCGACTTGCAATGCGCGTTGATCGCGCAGTGGATGGGTGTGGGTTTCATCCATGGCGTGATGAACACCGACAATGTCGCGGTCAGCGGCGAGACGCTCGATTATGGCCCCTGCGCCTTCATGGACCGGTTTGCCGCAAACACGGTGTTCAGTTCGATCGATCCGCACGGGCGCTATGCCTATGGCCGCCAGCCGCAGATCATGCACTGGAACATGGCGCGCTTTGCCGAAGCGCTGTTGCCGGCGATTCACAGCGTGTCGCCGGGCGATGTCGAAGGCGCAAAGGCATTGGTCGATGCGATACCCGGACGCTTTCGCGCGCATTGGGACCGGCTGATGCGCGCCAAGCTGGGGCTCGCCGCACGGGGCGCACACGATCGCGCGCTGGTCGACGATCTGTTCGCCGAGCTCGAGACGCACAGCGTCGATTTCACATCCTTTTTTCGCGCGCTTGCCATGCTGCTGCGCGGCGACGGCGCGCGGCTCGCGCAGTTGCTTCCGACACCCGACGCGATGGCGCCCTGGGTTGCGCGGTGGTGGGAGCATATCGAAAGCGACGGGGTAAGCCCGCTTGTCCGCGCGGACGCGATGGACGCGGTCAATCCGCTGTATATCCCGCGCAATCACATCATCGAACCGGCGCTGGAAGCAGCCGAGGCGGGCGACATGGGACCGTGGCAGGCATTGCTCGAGGTGGCGCAGCAGCCCTTTGTTGCGCGGCCCGGCCTCGAACGCTTTGCCGAACCGGGGCCGATCGATGCGGCGCCCTACCGGACCTTCTGCGGCACCTGAATTGTCGCCGGGGTCGGCCGGACGCCGGTTGAGCGGTCGCGCGCCAGTTGCTAGGGACGGCGGACAACCCAGCGAGGGACATTTCATTGCCGTCAGACCATGCGCCGCCCAGCCCGGCAACCAAAATCACCGTCGTCGGCACCGGCTATGTCGGTATTTCCAACGCGGTGCTGCTCGCACAGCGTAACCATGTCGTCGCGCTCGACATCGACGCGCGCAAGGTCGAGCAGATCAATGCGAAGCGGTCCCCCATCGTCGATCCCGAAATCGAGGATTATCTGGCGACCCGGCCGCTCGATCTGGTTGCGACGACCGACAAGCTTGTCGCGTATCAGGATGCCGATTTTGTCGTGGTGGCGACCCCGACCGACTACGACCCCGACACCAATTATTTCAACACCGGCAGCGTCGAATCGGTGATTGCCGATGCGTTGGCGATGGCGCCCGATGCGGTGATCGTCGTGAAATCGACCGTGCCGGTGGGGTTCACCGACCGGATGCGCGCCCAACATGGCAGCGACGCGATCGTCTTTTCGCCCGAGTTCCTGCGCGAAGGACGGGCGCTCTACGACAATCTGCATCCCTCGCGCATCGTCGTGGGCGACACGCACCCGCGCGCCGCCGATTTTGCGCAGCTCCTGCTCGCCGCCTCGCTCAACCCGGATACGCCCGTTTTGCAGACGGGTAATACCGAGGCCGAGGCGATCAAGCTGTTCGCCAACACCTATCTGGCGATGCGCGTTGCCTTTTTCAACGAACTCGACACCTATGCGGCGATGCACGGCGCCGATTCGCGGCAGATTATCGAAGGCGTGTGCCTCGATCCCAGGATCGGCAGTTTCTATAACAACCCGTCGTTCGGCTATGGCGGCTATTGCCTGCCCAAGGACACCAAGCAGATGCTCGCCAATTATCGCGAGGTGCCGCAAAACCTGATCCAGGCGATCGTGTCGTCGAACACGACGCGGAAGGATTTCATCGCGGCGGAAATCCTGAAGCGGAGCCCGCGCGTCGTGGGCATCCACCGCCTGGCGATGAAGGCCGGATCGGACAATTTCCGCGCGAGCAGCATCCTGGGCGTGATGAAGCGCATCAAGGCCAAGGGTATCGAGGTCATAGTCTATGAGCCGCTGATCGCCGACGACCGGCTGTTCAATTCGCGCGTCGTGCGCGATCTCGACGCGTTCAAGGCCGAGGCGGACGTGATTATCGCCAATCGTGTTGCCGACGAACTCGCCGATGTGGCCGACAAAGTGTACAGCCGCGACCTTTTCGGCGTCGATAGCTGAGCTGCGGAACCGGACCGCCGCCTGTTCGTTGATCGACGACGGGATGCGTGGGGCAGCGAATATGCGACGAAATGAAGGGGCTTGGCCGGGATATCCGGCAAAATCCGGTTGCGCGCACGGTTCTTGCCGCCCAGAGATGCCCTTTCGGCGGTTTATCGATGCAAATATCTGAAACTTCCTGCCATTCAGCCCGCAATCGTTCGCGATCCCTGCGCCGCACGTTGGCGCTGTCGGTATCGCTCTGCGGTCTGGGATGGAGCGTTGCCGCCGGCGCCCAGCCGGTCGAGCCACCTGCGGTCGTACCCACCGTCGCCGCCGGAGAAGGCGACCAGATCGCCGCGCCGCCGCCACCGCCGGCCGACGCTGTTTTGCCCGAAGTCGCGCCGATCATCGGCGACGACGAATTTGAGGCGGCCATCCCGCCAATCAGTGCCGAGGACGACCCGGAACTGGATCGTCCGCTGGAGTCGATCGCCGAGTTCGAGCGGCGCCAGGCCGCGGCGTCGGCAACGGAGGGAACCTCCGATCCCGATGCCGAGACATCCGTTGCCGCGGGTGAGTCCGGCGTGACGCTACCGGTATTGGCCGACGGGGACGCGGTCGAAGCCATTGGCGATGCGCCGATCCGCGATGTCGAACTGGCGGCGCCGTTACCGCCGCTCGAGAATTTCGACGTCGAACCGGTCGAGTTTGCCGAGGCCGAAGCCGACCGCGGCGATGTCAGCGTTGCGTATGCGGTGCGCGTCACTGGCTTGCAGCCCGCCGACGACAGCACCGACGTTGATCTTGCCGATCTGTTCGGCGATTTGTCTGTGCTCTATGATGGCGACGGCAAGGCCGACAATATCGCAATGGTCCGCGCGAGGCTGACCGCCGACGGTGAGTTGATGCAGCGGATATTGGCGTCGGAAGGCTATTAGGACGCGGTCGTCGACACGCGGATCGACCGCGGCGACCGCGAAGCGGGGCAGGACGAACAGTCGCGCACACGCCGTCCGATCACTGCGGTTATCGATGTCACACCGGGAGCCAGGTACCGGCTTGCCGAAATCAATATCCAGGCGGATCCGACCGTGCCGCCCACGCTGATCGCCGACAATTTTCCCCTGACGGTGGGCGAGCCGATCGTCGCACAGCGCGTTCAGGGGGCCGAGGCGGCGATTGCGCTCAAACTGCCCGAAGCAGGCTATCCCTTTGCCAAGGTTGGGCAGCGCGACATTTTGCTCGACGGGGCAACCGGCGATGGCGTGTACACGCTGCCCGTCGATATCGGTCGACGTGCGCGGTTCGGCGACATCGAAACGACGGGCGACCTTGCTTTCGACGCCGATCATGTCGCGCGGCTCGCGCGCTTCAAACACGGTGAGCTGTACGACAGCCGCAAGGTCGACGATCTCCGCCAAGCGCTTGTGGCCACTGGTCTGTTCGCCACGGTGGCAGCCGAACCGCAACCGACCGGAGAAAGCGCCGGCGATGATACCGAATATGTGACGATGCTGGTAACCCAGCAGGCCGGCCCGCCGCGCACGCTGGCTGCGAGTGCCGGCTATGGTACGGGTGAGGGGATCCGGCTGGAAGGAAGCTGGACGCACCGCAACCTGTTGCCGCCCGAAGGCGCGCTGATCTTTCGCGGCGTATTGGGAACGCAGGAGCAGGGGATTGGCGCGACGCTGCGCCGGTCGAACGCCGGACGGCGCGACCGGACTTTCGAGTTGGTCGCCGAAGCGAAGCGCAGCGACTACAATGCTTTCGAGGCCATTACCGGGCGCGTCGCGGCGCGCGTCAGCTATGATTCGACGCCGATTTGGCAAAAGAAATTCACCTATGCCTATGGCGCCGAGCTGATCGCAACCAGCGAGGATGACTATAATTTCACGCGCGGTGTCCGGCAGCGCGACTTTTACACGATTTTCGGTCTGACCGGCCAGATCGGGATGGACCGCACCGACAGTCTGCTCGATCCGACCAAGGGTTATCGCGTCACGACGCTGATCCAGCCCGAAGGTTCGCTGTCCGGTCAGTTCTCGCCCTATGCGCGGACGCGCTTCGACATCAGCGGCTATTATCCGGTGACCGACGACATCGTGATCGCGGGGCGTGTCCGGGTCGGATCGATCCTCGGCGCCGCGCGCGAACGACTGGCGCCGTCGCGGCGGTTCTATGCCGGCGGTGGCGGATCGGTCCGCGGCTTCGGTTATCAGGGGCTGGGGCCGCGCGACCCGAACAATGACCCGATCGGGGGGCGCTCGGTCAACGAGGCGGCGGTCGAAGCGCGCTATCGATTCGGCAATTTCGGCGTTGTCGGCTTCGTGGACGCTGGACAAGTCTACCGCGGCTCGACGCCGACATTCTCCGACCTGCGCTTCGGTGCCGGGATTGGCGCGCGCTACTACACGAATTTCGGCCCGATGCGCCTGGACGTGGCGACGCCGATCGGGCGCAAGCCGGGCGAGCCCTGGGTGAGCGTCTATGTCTCGATCGGGCAGGCCTTCTGATGGCCGCCGAGCAATCACTCGCCCGGGAAAACGAGCCCCTGCCCGCGCAGGCGCGTCGCTGGCCGCACGCGCTGCTTCGTGGCGTCGGGTACGGCCTGCTTGGCCTTGTCCTGATATTTGCGCTGTTTCTGGTCGGCCTTAACAGCGACGCCGGGCGGCGTTTTGTCGTCACCCAGATCGAGAAATACGCGTTCGAAAACGGCATGAAGATCGGGATCGGTCGTCTCGACGGATCGCTGTACGGCGAGATGATCGTGCGCGATTTCACCTTGTCCGATACCGAGGGGGTGTTCCTGCGCTCGCCCGAACTGCGTATCGACTGGCGCCCGGTGCGCTATCTTGCGAATCACGTCGACATCCAGTCGGCGACGGCCGCGACGCTGGTGATGGAGAAGGTACCGGCCTTCAAGCCCGTTCCGGACACTGACGAGCCTTTGCTCCCCGACCTCGATATCGATATCGGCCTTGTGCGTGTTGACCGTTTTGTCTTTGAACCGCCGGTGGCTGGCGAACGACAGGTGGGCACACTGACGGGTAAAGTCGCCGTCGCCGACCGCAGGGCGCAGATTACCGCCAATGCCGCAACCATCGCGGGCGGGGCGGGGCAGGGCGACACGGTAAAATTGTTGCTCGACGCGGTGCCCGAGCGCAACAGGCTCGCAATCAATGTCGATCTTGTCGCCCCCCAAGGCGGGGTGCTGGCGGCGATGGTCGGCTTTGACGACACGATGACCGCAAAGCTCGAAGGACGCGGCGACTGGAAGGTCTGGAACGGCAGGCTTGATGCCACGCTGGGCGACGCGCCGCTCGCAGGGATGGCATTGACCGCCCGCGACGGCACTTTTGTCATCAAGGGCACCGCGCGGGCTGCGCGCCTGCTCAGCGGCCCTGCGGCCGGGCTGCTCGGTCCCGAGACGACGGTCGACCTGACGGCGGCGCTTGACCAGCGTAAGGCCGTGATCGACGGGCGGCTGGCATCGGACGCTGCACGGCTGGGGATCAGCGGCGGGATCGATCTGGGCACGAACCGGTACGAGGGATTGCGGCTGGCCATGAACATTTTGCGGCCGGGTGCGATTGCACCGGCGCTGCGGGCCAACGGACTGCGGGCGACGGCCAGCCTGGACGGCGCCTTTGCCCTGCCGACGGTCGCATATCGGGCCGATGCCGCCAGTCTGGCGGTCAACGACATACTGGTCGAAGGTTTGACGCTTTCGGGCCGGGCGCGCGTCGACGCCGACCAGATCCTTGTTCCCGTTGCAGGGCAAGCGTCGCGCATTCGCGGGCTGGACACGGTCGCCGGGGGAACCCTGGTCGCGGTGCGGCTTGACGGCGATCTGGCTTATAGCGACGGTCGGATCCTGAGCGACAATTTGCGGCTGCGATCGCCGCGCATCGACGCCAAGGCGATTGTCGTCGCCGATCTCCATCGCGGTTTCTACACCGGAGCCATCGACGGGCGGATCAACAACTACCGGATCGAGAGCGTCGGTATTTTCGATGTGACGACCGACGTCGATCTGAAGACTGCACCGCGCGGGGGCTTCGAGATTGGCGGGCGCATTCGTGCGCGGTCGACGCGCCTGTTCAATTCGGGCGTCCGCGACTTCTTGGGGGGCAATGCCACGGTGTCGAGCGACGTGCGCTATGGCACCGACGGCATCGCGCGCTTCTCCGGCCTCCGCCTGATGGCGCCGCGGCTCCGGGTCACCGGCGGGCAGGGGAGTTATGCGCCGAATGGCCAGATCCGGCTGACCGCAAGGGCTGATTCGACCGATTACGGGCCGGTCGGGGTCCAGCTTGCGGGAACAATCAGTGACCCGCGCGCGGAAGTCACCGCCCAGCGGCCCGGATTGGGAATCGGGCTGGCCAATCTGGTCGCGCGCGTCACGGGAGCGCCGAACGGCTACCGGCTCGCGGCGACCGGCGACACCGACTATGGCCCGCTGGCAGCCGACGTCGTTCTGCTCACCGCGAGCGGTCCGCTGACGATCGACGTCGAACGCGGCGACTTGTCGGGAATCGGGTTCAGCGGGCGTCTGGTGCGCAGCGATGCCGGACCCTTTGTCGGACAGCTTACAGCGGCGGGCCAGGGTCTGGGCGGCCTCGTGCGTTTGAGCGCGAGCGGGCCTTATCAGGCGGCGGCGATAAATGTGCGTGCCAACGATCTCGTCCTGCCGGGTTCTGCGCGACTGGCGGTTGGGTCGGCCATCGTCGACGCCGACGTCACCTTGTACGACTCGCCGCATATCGTCGCCGACGTCCAGATCGCATCGACGCGCATTCGCGAATATGACATTGCCGTCGGCCGCGTGAAAATCGACTATCGCGACGGTCGGGGCAAGGCGCAGGCGCTGGTCGAGGGTAGCAGCGGCGTACCGTTCCGGATTGCCGCCAACGCCGATCTGACCCCTGAATTATGGCGCGCCACGGTGCAGGGCCGGGCGACCGGCATCAATTTCCGTACCGCCTCGCCCGCCAGGATCGTCCCGGGCCGCGACGATTATGAATTGCTCCCCACAACCATCGACCTTGGCCGCGGCAGTAGCGCGCGGGTCGCGGGACGCTTTGGCGAGGGGATCATGATCCAAAGCCGACTGGACCGCGTGAATATGGCGATCCTGAACGCCGTCTATCCCGACATGGGTCTTGGCGGCCGCGCGACAGGCAGCGTGGATTTCGAACAAGCCAGCCCCGACAGCTTCCCGCGGGCCGACGCGCGGCTGTCGATCACCGGTTTTACCCGCACCACCGCCGCGTCGGTCAGCCAGCCGGTGGATGTCAATTTTGCCGGAAAATTGTTGACGGACGGGGGAGAGGCGCGGGTCGTCATGCGCAAACGCGGCAGCGTGATCGGCCGTTTGCAGGCATCGCTGCGCCCGCTCGGGCCTGGCGCGGGTGACTGGATGACGCGACTGCAGGCCGCGCCGCTGGGCGGCGGTATCCGTTACAACGGGCCTGCCGACACGCTCTATTCTTTTGCGGGCCCGGCCAATCAGCGGCTTGCCGGACCGATCGCGGTGGCGGCCGATTTCAGTTGCAGCGTCGCCGACCCATGCCTGACGGGCGTCGTGCGGGGGAAGGAACTGGTTTATGAAAACCAGACCTATGGTACGCGGCTGACGAATATGACGGTCAACGGCCGCTTTGCTGGTAACCGGCTGGAAATCGACCAACTCACCGCGACTGCGGGCGACGGCAGCGTCCAGGCGAAGGGCTTTATCAGCCTTGCGCAAGCCGACGGTTATCCGATGAATATCGCGATGACGCTCGACAACGCCCGTCTGGCGCGGAGCGAGAATATCGCAGCGCGCGCCACCGGCAATCTGACGCTCGAAAAGACGGCAGGGCAAACGGCACTTTTGTCCGGAAGCCTGCGATTGCCCGAAACCCGTTATCGCATCGTGCGCGAGGGCGCGGCCCAGGTGCCGGTGCTGACCGGGGTTCGCCGCAAACCGCCAACGGGGCGTCAGCGCATTGCCGGCGACGGACTCGCTGCGGTCGGCGGCAGCCTGTTCGATCTCGTTCGTCTCGACATTGCGCTGAGAGCACCCGACGAAATTTACGTCACCGGCATGGGGCTTGAATCGGAATGGAAGGCCGACGTCGTGCTGCGCGGAACGACCGAAGCGCCGCGGGTAACGGGCGAGATCGAGCTGGTCCGCGGGACGCTGGGCTTTGCGGGTCGTTCCTTCGACCTGCATGAAGGGCGGGTAACATTTCCCACCGGCGACGCGTTCGATCCCGCGATCCGCCTGCTGGCAAGCGATACAATCGAAGCGGTGACGGTGAATATCAGCGTTACCGGACGCGCGAGCAACCCGCAGATTGCCTTTTCCAGTGTGCCGGGGCTGCCGCAGGACGAGATCGTCTCGCGGATATTGTTCGGTGATTCGATTACGTCGCTGTCGCCGTTGCAGGCGGTGCAACTCGCTTCGTCACTGAATACACTCAGCAGTGGTGGCGGTGGGCTCAGCCCGCTCGGGGCGCTTCAGTCGGCGACGGGCATCGACAGGCTGCGCGTGCTCGGACCCGACGACACCGTGGGCCGCGGCGCGGCGCTCGCCGCCGGGCAATATATCACCAAGGACATTTATCTGGAGGTAATCACCGACGCTCGCGGCTACACCGCGACGCAGCTCGAGATCAGCCTGACGCCCGCTTTGTCGCTGCTCAGCCAGGCCGGGGGTTCGGGGCAGTCGAACCTCAGCATCCGGTATCGCAAAGATTATTGATGCGTCGCCGGGTCGCCTTTGTCGTGTCGCTGCTGCTTGTCGCCGCGTGCAAGGACGAACCCGATTTCCAGACGCGTTACGAGAAGGCTTCGAAAGAGATCGAAGCGCGAGCGAAGGCGATGGATGCCGATATCGCTGCGGCGGAAAAGGCCGCTGCCGCCGCTTCGGACTTGCCAGACGCCGAAGCGCCCACTAACGCAGCCCCGTCATCTGGGGAGTAGCCAGCCGTCGCGCGCGACGGGCCGTCGTATCAACATACTTGGCCGAGAGGTCATGGTACGGCGGAAGCGGGACACCGCTTGGGCGAGACCAATGGCATCGACCTTCGTCCGGGCCGGGCGGCGGGTTCGATGTCTATTGGAATCGCAACGCCGTCCGGCCCCGGAGTTATTTCATGGAAGCCATGCTTACCTCGACCGCGGTCGTTGCGCTCGCCGAAATCGGTGACAAGACGCAACTGCTCGCGATCCTTCTCGCAACGCGGTTCAACCGGCCATTGCCGATCATCCTCGGCATCTTGGTCGCGACGCTCGCGAATCATGCGCTCGCGGCGCTGCTCGGAGCGTCGGCGGCCGCTTTCCTCGACAGTCCCGTCTTTCGCTACGCCATCGCTCTGTCGTTCATCGCCATGGCGGCATGGACGCTGATCCCCGACAAGTTCGATGACGATGACGCGCCGCGCCACCGATCCGGCGCGTTCCTCACCACCCTGGTCGCCTTTTTCCTGGTCGAGATGGGCGACAAGACGCAGGTGGCGACGATCGCGCTCGGCGCGCAATATCAGGATGTATGGACGGTCACCGCGGGCACAACGCTCGGCATGATGATCGCGAATGTGCCGGCGATCTTTCTGGGTCACGCCTTGTTGAAGCGTATCGATCTCGCCAAGATCCGGATCGGCGCCGCAGCGCTGTTTCTGGTCATCGGGCTGTGGGTGCTGGCGCAAACCGCTGGATGGATACCCTAACCGGCGTTCCGCATGGCGAGTGTGCGCTCGAAGCGCCAGCTCGATGCGCACATGGCATCCAGATCGCGGCTGGCGGTCCAGCCCAGCTCGCGTGCGGCGCGCTCCGGGCTGGCGTAGCAAGTCGCGACATCGCCGTCGCGGCGCGGCGCGATGC
>JAHCKJ010000004.1 GCA_026125835.1 Sphingopyxis sp. | reverse complement strand
CGGTCAGCGACAAGCAGCTCAAGGAACTCGGCATTCGTATCGTGGACGGACCCAAGGGCTGAGTGTGAACGAAGCACCGCGCGAGCACGGGCTGGCGACGTCGGCGGGCGAAATCTGCTGGTTCGAATGGGGGAAGCCGTCGGACCGGCCCTCGCTGCTCCTGCTCCACGCGACGGGCTTTCACGCGCGATTGTGGGATCAGGTCGTCGCGGCCTTGCCGCGCGGCACTCATGTGATCGCTCCCGATCAACTCGGTCATGGCCGCAGCGCCAAGCCCGCCTCGCTGTCGGACTGGGCCGTCACCGCCGACGTGCTGTTGCCGCTGGTCGATCGGTTCGCCGGAGCGCGTCTGATCGGGTGCGGGCACAGCATGGGCGGCTATGTCCTGACCCGGCTGGCGGCTGCGCGGCCTGATGCCTTTGCGCACATCTTCCTGATCGACCCGGTCATCATGCCGCCCGAATTTTACGTCGGTGCAGCCGATGCACCCGTGCCCGACCCCGCCGATCATCCGGTCGCGCGGCGGCGGGCGCGCTGGGACGGGTGGGAGGCGATGAACGCGCATTTTGCGTCGCGGCCGCCCTATGCGCACTGGCAGCCCGCGGTGCTTGCCGACTATTGCCGTTTTGGCCTGCTCCCCGCTGTGGACGGGGAGGGCTGGGATCTCGCCTGTCCCCCCGCGCTCGAAGCGTCGGTCTATCAAAATGCGCTGCGTACCAACCCGTACGCCTGGCTCGAACGCCTGAGCGTGCCCGCCAGCGTGATCCGCGCGCGCACCGGCGTGCGCGCGGGCAATCTCGACTTTTCGGTCAGTCCGACGTGGCCGGGACTGGGCAGCGCCATCGGCGCCGTCCGCGACGAACAATGGACCGATCAAAGCCATTTCATCCCGATGGAAGCACCGGGGCGCCTGGCGGCGCTGCTCGCCGCCGCGCTGTGACCCGGGCCGCCCGCGGCTTTGACAGGAATCCGGCGCTGCGATAGCTCTCCGCTGATCGGCAGGAGGGGGGGGATGTTCGACAAAAGGTTGATGATGGCGGCGCTGCTCGGCGGTCTGGCGACACCTGCCCATGCCGAAACGCTGCCCGTGCCGGCGGCCGATCCGGCCGCGGCCGACGCGCACGATCTGTTCCGGATTTCGGTCGAGCGCTTCGCGGGTGCCGACGGCGCGGCTTTTGCCCAGGCTTTGGAGGCCGAACTTTCGGGGGCGCGTTTCGACGGTCAGCCCTATTTTCGGGTGGTCGCGCCCGAATCCGGGGCGCCGGTCGACGCGCTGGTCACCGGGACGGTCCGCACCTCGGTCGACGAGGTGCCGGTGACCGAAAAGCGCAAGCGTTGCACCGAATATGATCCCGCCGACAAAAAGAAATGCCTGAAGGAAATCGACGTCGAAATCCGCTGCCGCCGCCGCACCGCGACGATGACGACCAACGTCCGGCTCGTCGCCATCGGCGACGGATCGATCCGCTACACCCGGCCGCTCAGCGCGCGCGATCACCAGACGCTGTGTCCGGATCGCAGCGCGCCAAGGTCGATCGACGATTATTTCGCCGCGACACAGGAAAGTCAGGTGCGGGCCGTCCGCGCCGATCTGGCGCCGCGCGACTACACCATCGATGTTCGCGTCGAAGAGAGCGTCAAGGGGCTGGCAAAGCCCGCGCAAGCCGCGTTCAAGGCCGCGGTCAGGCTGACCAAGACCGACCCGTTCGGCGCCTGCAGCGCCTGGGAAGCGATGACCCGTGACGCCGAACCGACTGCGGCGCTCGCGTTCAACATGGGGCTTTGCAACGAGATGGAAGGCGACCTCGACGCGGCGGTCGACTGGCACGGCGATGCGCGGCACCGGGGCCTGCGCGCGGCATCGGTCGACGAGGCGCTGGCGCGGATCGAACGGCGCCGCCTCGCGCTTGGCCAATGGATCGTCCACAAGTCGGTCATGGACGCCCGTTAAGGCGTCGCGGCACCGCTGTCCCGAAAATCGACAGCGCCGCATCGCGCTTGGTACGAGCGACAGGAATCGGCTAGGGTCGCTGGATGACCATCACGCTTTCCCACTATGAAACCGGTGCCAAATTTGACGGTGACGCCAACGATGCGCTCGCCGCGTTGCAGGAACGGCTCGAACGCATCCAGGCGGCGCATATCACCCACGGCCAGCGCAGCGTCATCATGCTCGAAGGCTGGGACGCGGCGGGCAAGGGCGGTATCATCAAGCGGATGACCGCACTGCTCGACCCGCGCTATTTCGAGGTCTGGCCGATCGGCGCGCCGACCGACGAGGAAAAGGCGCGGCATTTCCTGTGGCGTTTCTGGAAACGCTTGCCGGGCAATCGCGAAATCTCGATCTTCGACCGCAGCTGGTATGGCCGCGTCCTCGTCGAGCGGGTCGAGGGCTTTGCCACCGAGGCCGAGTGGCGCAAGGGTTATGACGAGATCAACGAGTTCGAGGCGCAGCTGACCGGCAGCCGCACCAACCTCGTCAAGCTGTTCGTCCACGTCACGCAGGAGGAACAAGACAGGCGCTTCGCCGACCGGCTCGACGATCCGTGGAAGCGGTGGAAGACCGGCAGCGAGGATTACCGCAACCGCGCAAAGCGCAAGGAATATCTCGCGGCGCTCGACGAGATGTTCGCGCAGACCGACACGCGCTGGGCACCTTGGACGGTCATCGACGGCAACAACAAGAAGGCGGCGCGCATTGCGGCGCTGGCGCATGTCGCCGATGCCCTGGAAGCCATGGTGCCGATGACCCCGCCCGATCTCGATCCCGCGGTCGCCAAACTGGCGGGCAAGGCATTCGGCTACAAGCCCAAGGGCTAGGTTTTTCAGCCCGCTCGGCTAGCAATCACCGCCCCCGGCCGCTACATGGGATTGATGAGCCGCGCCAAAAGATCCGACGATTGGGGTTTCCCGCGCTGGCGCCCCTATGGCGCGTCGCGCGAGGCGCAGAAGGTTCGGCTCTGCGACCGGCATGGCTGCACCGAACCCGGCAATTGCCCGGCGCCCAAATCGCCGAACAGCCCCGAACGCTGGTATTTTTGCGAAACGCACGCCGCCGAATATAACCGCGGCTGGGACTATTTCGCCGGACTTTCCGCCGAAGATGCGGCCGAACGCGCCGCCGAAGAAGCGCGCGGCGCGCGCAGCTACGCACGCGCGCAGCATTATGCGTGGGGCGGGTCGGGTGATGGCAGCCGCAGCGCCGACGAAATGCGCGCGCTGGAACTGCTCGGGCTGGAACCCGATGCCGATTTCGAGGCGACAAAAAGGGCGTGGCGGAGCTATGCCAAGGAATGCCACCCCGACGTGAAACCCGGCGATGCCGACGCGGCCAAACGCTTCGCCGCGGGTCAGGCGGCGTTCGAGGTGCTCAAACAGGCGGAAGACCGGAAAAGCTGGAAGCCGGCTTGAGGGGCCGGTTTAAAGGGGATGTCGGTTGACGGCGCCAAACCAGCTCTCCAACACCCCCTCGTCTTCCGCATCGGTTCGCGCTATACTCGTGCGGCCAGAGGGTCGGGCGATCGCCGCTTTCGAAAGGAAGGGGAGGAAAGTCCGGGCTCCACGGAAACCACGGTGCCGGATAACGTCCGGCGGACCGGTCCTCGGGCCGGTTCAGGGAAAGTGCCACAGAGAGCAGACAGCCAACGGCTTCGGCCCGGCGAAAGGTGAAAGGGTGCGGTAAGAGCGCACCGCGCGGACGGTAACGGACGCGGCACGGCAAACCCCACCGGGAGCAAGGTCGAATAGGGATGGCACGGGAGCAATCCCAGGGCTGGTTCCGGCCCCGCCGTCCGGGTTGACTGCTTGAGCATATGGGTAACCATGCGCCTAGAGGAATGATCGCCCATCCCCGGCAACGGGGTGGACAGAACCCGGCTTACAGACCCTCTGGCATTCTCTCCCCGAACGGTGGCGCGGGAACCGCGTCGCGCGGGGCCGCGTTTGAGGCGGACCAGTTGGAAGGGAAACACAGCATGAAAATCGTCGACGACCATGTCGAAGTGGACGAAACCGAAGCGAGCGGCGGGGTCAAAGGACATAACGTCCGCTATGTGCTCGCGTTTTCGCTGATCGGGGTGATTATCGTCCTGTCCGCAATCTGGATTATCCCGGCGCTGCTCCAGCCCTGACCGCGGCGCCACTTTCCGCTTTCCTGCACCGTTTCGGCGGCTTAGCATGGCGGCGGGTCGGCGAGGGCAGGGTGATGGGTTTTCCGTTTAAAATTACGCCGTTGCTGAAGGCTTGGGCCTGCGCCGCCGCGCGCCGCTTGCCACATATGCAGTGGGTCGGCTTGGGCTGGGCAGCGCTTTTCATGGCGTCGCCCGCCACCGCCCAGCCCGGCGGTTGCGGCACCGCGCCACTCGCGGGCGACCGCGTTGCGCTGCTGATCGGCAACAGCGCCTACAACGACTGGGAATGGCCGTCGCTGAAAAACGCGGTCAACGATATCGACCTGGTGTGCGACGCCTTTCGGAAAGCCGGAATCGCGCCGCGTATCGTCCGCAACGCCGATATGCAGGCGCTCGATGCGGCGCTGACGCGCTTTGCCGCCGAGGCGGCGGGTGCGAAGTCGGTCGTCATTTATTACGCCGGGCACGGCTTCGAATATGGCGGCCGCAACTGGCTGGTGCCGATGGATGCGCCGCCCGCCACGCGCCGCGCCGATGTCGAAAAGCGTTATCTGTCGATCGAGGCGGCAGTGAAACGGGTGGTGCCGACGGGCGCCTTTACCCTGCTGTTCGTCGATGCCTGCCGCACCACCGACCCGGTGGTGCGGATCGAGGATATCGATGTCGCGGCGGGCGATGCGGCATCGGCGCCACTGGGGTTGCTCGACATCGGCCAGGGGGCAGTGTTCTATTCGACCGCGAAGGGGCGGCCGGCGCTCGATTTCGCGCCGGTCGGATCGCCGGTCAGTCCGTTTGCCGCCGCCGTGGTCAAGGAGCTGGCGATCCCCGGCCTCGAGATTTCGGATTATTTCAAGGTCGTATCGCGCGAGGTTTACAAGCGGACGCACGGCATGGAGTTGGGGCCGCAGCAACCCTTCCACTATGGCAGCTGGTTCGATGATTATTATCTGGTCGCGCCGCCCGAGGTTCCGGCCGCGCTGCCCGTCGTGGCTTCCGCGGCGGAACCCGCGACGACGCCCGCCCCGACCCGTGGCGCCGCGCGCCCGGCCGCCGACCCGCTCGCCGATATCTCCCTTGACCGGCTGGCGATCGAGGACGAACCGGTGCTGATCGCCGACGTGCTTTCCCGGCATCCGGCGGCGGCGCTGGTGGGGCTGGCCGATGGCGGTCATCCGCTCGCGCAGCAGCTGGTCGGCTATATGTTTTCGTTCGGGGTCGGGCTGAAAAAGGACATGGACCGCGCGCGCGCCTATCTGGAAGCATCGGCGGCGCAGGGTTTTCCGGCGGGACAGCAGGAACTGGCCTATCATCTGCTCGAAAACGATCCGTCGCCCGCCGACGTCCGGCGCGCCTATGACCTTTATCTCGCGGCGTCCGACGCGGGTTTTTCCAAGGCCAAGACGCATCTGGCCTACCGGCTCGTGGCCGGAACCTTCGGCGTGCCGGACGTTGCGCGGTCGCAGGCATTGTATCGCGAGGCCGCCGCGAATGGGCATCCGGCGGCGATCTTTGCCTTGACCTATTTTGCCGATACGCGCGCCGCGAACCTCGCGCGGCTGCGCGCGATCGCCGAAACAGGCAACCCGGAGGGCAATCACTGGCTGTGCGAGGCGCATTTCGCTGACAAGACGCTGGCCCGTGCGATCGACGATTGCGGCATTGCGGCGCGCGCCGGATTTGCCGGTTCGCGCGCGATCCTGGCCGATGCCTATGCCAAGGGGATCGGCGTCGCCGCGGATGCGAAGGAGGCGGCGCATTGGGCGAAGCTGGCGCGCGACCTGCCCGAACTGCGCAAGGATCAGCGCGATATGATTGCGGGGATCGGGGAGTGACAACAACCCCTCTCCCCTTGCGGGAGAGGGATGCGAAGACTTGGCGGCTCTGCCGTCTAGTCGTAGCTGGGTGAGGGGTATGCGGTCCAAAGGACCGCGCGAGCCTGTGGCTCGCAGCCCCCTCATCCAAGTTCGCCTAAGCGCTTCGCGCTAAGGCTCCCTATCCTTCTCCCGCAGGGTGAGAAGGTTCTTCTGTAGGATAGCGGACCGCCATTACCTCCCACGCCTTCGGTCCCGACGGCAGCTGGACCACGCGTACATCGCCGACCGCGGCGCCGCGCAGCGCGCGGGCGAGAGGGCTGTTCCAGCCGATCCGGCCGTCGCCCGCTTCGGCTTCGTCGTCGCCGACCAGGGTGACGTTGCGGCGATTGTCATCATCGTCGGCGAGTTCGACGGTCGCGCCGAACCAGATGCGATCCTTGTCGGGCTGCGCCGCGGGATCGACGACCCGCGCTGCCTTCATTCGCCGCGCAAGGAATCCCAGCCGCCGGTCGATCTCGCGCAGCCGCTTGCGGCCATAGATATAATCGCCATTCTCGCTGCGGTCGCCATTGCCCGCCGCCCAGCTGATGACTTCGACCAGCTTTGGCCGCTCGTCGCCCAGCAGCGCGTCATATTCGGCGCGCAGCGCGGCGAAGCCCGCCGGGCTGATGATGTTGGGCCTGTCCCCCGCCACGCGGACTTACCCCGGCGTGCGCTTGCCGAGATAGAAGCTGAGCGGCGCCTGCGGCAGCGTCCGGCCCTCGCGCAGCGTATCGTACACGACGGCGTTTTCGAGCACGCGCTGGACATAATTTTTCGTCTCGAAAATCGGGATCGCCTCGATCCAGTCGAGGATGTCGATCGACCCGGTCCGCGGATCGCCGTTGGCGCGCAGCCACCGGTTCACATTGCCCGGACCGGCGTTATAGGCCGCGACCGCGAGCGGATAGCTGCCGCCATAATAGCGCAGCATCTGCTGGAAATAGGTCGACCCCAGCGTCATGTTGTAATTGGTATCGGTGGTCAGCAGGTCGCGGTTGTACGACAGGCCGAGTTTGCCTGCGACTTCGTTCGCGGTGGCGGGCATCAGCTGCATCATGCCGCGCGCCCCGGCGTGGCTGATCGCCTCGCGGTCGAACTGGCTTTCCTGCCGCGTGATCGCGTGGATGAAGGTCCAGTTGTCCTCATGGCCCGCGGGCACGCGCACCGTCGGGAATCCGGCGACTTCGACCGCGTCGAGGCTGTTCGCCTGCGCGCTGCGGCCGATCATGACGCCCAGGTCGGGGCGGCCGATCTGCGACGCCAGCTGTCCCGCCAGCACATGGTCGGCGGGCGAGGTGGCCTTTTGCGTCAGCGCGCGGAGGAACAAGGTTTGTTCGCGCCACGCGCCGATTTCGCCGAGCGCGCGGGCGGCGCGGACCAGCCGGTCGTCGTTGAAGGTCCGTTTTTCGTCGTTGCTGACCTGGATCGTCGGATTGGGTGTCGGTTTCGGCTGCGGACGGCCGAGCCGTTCGAGTGACAATTGCCCGTAGAACTGGTCATAATGCTGCGCCGCGTCGGCAAAATGGGCGTTGGCGCTGGAGCCGTCCCCGGCGGCGAGCGCCGCGCGCCCGGCCCAGTAGAATCCCTTGGTGCGCGTTTGCGCCGATCGCGCCGCTTCGCCATAGACCCGGTAAAGCCGCGCCGCTTCGGCCGGTCGGCGCAAATCCTTGTACGCGATCTGCGCGGCCAGCCACGCCAGCGAGGTGTAATCGTCGCGGACGTTCAGCGGCGTTTCGCGGATCACCGTGCCGGGCGGAAAGGCGTCGTCCAACTGCCGCGCGATATTATAGGCAGTGGTCTTGTCGCCCCCGCTGTCGGCTTGCCGCGCATTGGTCAGCAGCGTTGCGAGCCATTCCTTGGCATCGGTCGGCGCGGTGGCCAGCGAACGCGGCGAAGCGAGCAGCGCGCGCGCTTCGCCGACCCGCCCGGCCTTGCGCAGCCAGGTGGCCTTGTCGGTGATATAGCCGGGGTCGGTGCGGACGATCGCCGGATTGGCGCCTTCGACCGCAGCCGCCTGCATCGCGGCGTCGACCGCCGAACTGCGCATCGCCAGGCGCGCGGCAAAAATGTTCCGCCGTTCGGGCGAGGTAAAGGCAAGCTGGCGGCCGGCGGCGGCGGTGGCGTTCGACCACAGCAACCTGTCCATCCGCGCGTCGTGGTCGGCCAGCGTGATCGCGCCCGGAAACAGGCTGAGCACCCGGCTGGTTTCGGCTTCGTCGAGCGTGCCGCCGGTCCACGCGCGGCGGACGGCGGCATCGGCCTCGTCGCGGCGGCCCGATGCGTTGAGCGCGAGCGCGTGGCGCAGGTGGCCGCTCGCGGTCTGCGGCGGATAGGCCTGGAAATAGGCGAGGGTGCGCGGCGGATCATAGCTGTCGAGCGCGATCGCCCTTTCGGCGCGGACGCGCATCTTGTCGGCGTCGGGCCAGCCCGGATTTGCCATCAGAAAGCGCGACAATTGATCGAAGGAAGCGCCGCTGTTCGCGGTCAGCCGCCGCCACTCCATCACCGCGTCGCCAACCGGGCTGGTCGCCGGCGGCGGACCCGATGCCGAGGCAAGGCCCATCTGCGCACGGTACCACGCCATTTGTTCGGGGGTCAGCTCGCGGGCCTGCGCGGCGGCGGGGAAAAGCAGCGCTGCCGCGAGCGCCAGACGGGAAATTCGGGTCAGCGTCATCATGCCGGGCATATTATTGGCAAACTCCTTGCGGGGCGCTGAATAGACGTTCATTACGCGGCGCGCCGCCCGGACTCTACCGACGGCAGGCCGTTATTGTAAAGGATCGGGCATGTTTTCGGGATCGATTCCCGCCTTGGTGACACCGTTTCGCGACGGGGCGTTCGACGCCGACGCCTTTGCGCGGCTGGTCGACTGGCAGGTTCGCGAAGGGTCGAGTGCGCTGGTGCCGTGCGGCACCACGGGGGAAAGCCCGACCCTGGGGTTCGACGAACATTACCGCGTGATCGACTGCTGTATCGAAGCCGCGGCGGGCCGCGTCCCGGTGATTGCCGGCTGCGGGTCGAACGACACCGCCACCGCGGTTCGCCACATGCGCCACGCGCAGGCTGCGGGCGCCACTGCCGCGCTGGTCGTCGCGCCCTATTACAACCGGCCGAGCCAGGCGGGGATGATCGCGCATTTCAAGGCGCTCGCCGACGCCAGCGACTTGCCGATCGTCGTCTACAACGTCCCCGGCCGCACCGTCGCCGACATCAGCGCCGAAACGCTGTGCGAACTCGCTGAAATTCCCTCGGTGGTCGCGATCAAGGACGCCAGCGGCGATCTGGCGCGGGTGACGATGCACCGCGCGGGGGCGGGCAAGGATTTCTGTCAATTGAGCGGCAACGACGATCTGTGGCTCGCCCATGCCGCCATGGGCGGTATGGGCTGCATTTCGGTCACTGCCAATGTCGCGCCGCGGCAGTGCGCCGATTTTGCCGCCGCCTGCGCCGCGGGCGACTGGACGCGCGCGCTGGCGCTGCACGACCGCCTGTTCGACCTGCACCGCGCGATGTTCGCCGACACGTCGCCCGGACCGGCGAAATATGCGCTGTCGCGCGTGCATGACTGGTTTTCGCCCGAACTGCGCCTACCTGTCATTCCGGCGAACGCAGACGCGCGTGCCGCCGTCGACGCCGCATTGTCCGCGGCAGGAGTGATTTAGGTTTCGTCATGGCCCGTCCGCAGTCCGCCGCCGAATTCGACAAGAAAAAGATCGTCGCCGAAAACCGGCGCGCGCGGTTCGACTTTGCCATCGAGCAGGTGTTCGAGGCGGGGATCGCGCTGCAGGGGACCGAGGTCAAATCGCTGCGGTTCGGCGAAGGCACGATTGCGGAAAGCTATGCCGAGGTGAAGGGCAACGAGGTGTGGCTGATCAACAGCAACATCCCCGAATTCAGCCACGGCAACCGCCACAATCACGAACCGAAGCGCCCGCGCAAGCTGCTCTTGAACGGGCGCGAGATCAACAAGGTCCACGCAGGGGTCGCGCGGCAGGGCATGACGCTGGTGCCGCTCAGCGTCTATTTCAACAGCCGCGGCCGCGCCAAGGTCGAACTGGCGCTCGCGAAGGGCAAAAAGGCGCACGACAAGCGCGAGTCGATCAAGGAACGCGACTGGAAGCGCGACAAGCAGCGCCTGATGAAAGAGCGCGGATGAGCGGATCGCGCGACAAGGCAACGGTGATGAACTGGATCCGCCGCAACTCGCCGACGCGCGAGGAGCTGCTGGAAAGCCGGTTCATCAAACCGTTCGCGCACCGGGTGGCGCACAGCCATTTGTGGCGGTTCACGCGCACCTCGGTGCGCCGCGGCACCGCGCTCGGCCTGTTCATCGGGATTTTCTTCCTGATTCCCGGGGTGCAGATTCTGGGCGTCGCGTTGCTGGCGCTGCCGTTCCGCGCCAACATCCCGATCGGCGCCGCGATGACCTTTTTGTCCAACCCGGTCACGACGCCGATCATCATCGCTGCGTCGGTATGGCTGGGCAGCACGTTGTTCGGCCTGCACACCAATATCTCCAACCTCTATATCCTCTACGACGAGGGCGCCTCGATCGTCGAATGGTGGGACTGGTTCACGGCCAATGCCGGCACCGCTCTGCTCGGCGGCCTGGCCGGGTTGTTCGTGATTTCGGTGGTGAGCGCGCTCGTCGGCTATGTCCTCGCCTCGGTCATCTGGGACAATTGGATTCGCCTGCGCTGGCGGCGCAAATTGCGCCGCCTTCGCGACCAACGACATGAGGCATCGACCAGCGACAGGGCCGCTGGTTGAACCCGATTTCCGCAGGCTTATAGCTGGCCGATCACCGGTCCTCCTTGCACGATCCGCAGGCGGAGCGGGGCATTCTGGACGAACTGGGGACAATCATGAACCGCACACTCATTCCTTCGCGCCTGATGGCGACCGCTGCGCTGGGCGCGCTGGTGCTGGTGGCGATGCCGGCAACCGCTCGGGAAAAGGCCGCGCCGGCCCCCGCCGCGCAGGCAGCCGGCAAGCCCGAGCTCGGCACCTTCGGTTTCGACACCGCCGGCATGGACAAGAGCGTCGCGCCCGGCGACGATTTTTATGCCTATGCCAATGGCACCTGGGCCAGGAACACGCCGATCCCCGCCGACAAGTCGAATTACGGCATGTTCACGGCGCTGGGCGACCTGTCGCAGCAGCGGACACGCGAGATACTGGAAGCGGCGAAGGCCGATCCGAACAGCATGATCGGGCGCAACTATGCCGCCTATCTGGACAGTGCAGCGGTCGAGGCGAAGGGACTGGCACCGATCGAGCCGTGGCTGAACAAGATTCGCGCCACCGACAAGGTGGGCCTCGCCGCGCTGCTGGCAGAGGCCGACCGCAACGGCGTCCAGCATTTCTTTGGCGGCTATGTCGGGCAGGACGACAAAAATCCCGAAACCTATATCTACACGATGTTCCAGGGCGGCATCGGGATGCCCGACCGCGATTTCTATCTGAAGGACAGCGAGCGCAACACCAAGTTGCAGGCCGCGTATCTCCAGCATCTGGAAAATGTCCTGTCGCTGGCAGGCGAGGCCAACGCCGCGGCGCGCGCCAGGGCGATCTATGATTTTGAAAAACAGATTGCGACGGTCCACTGGGACAAGAACGACAGCAATGACGCGGTCAAAGTCTATAACAAGATGACGATCGCCGAGCTGGCCGCTGCGGCGCCCGGTTTCGATTGGGTGACCTTCATCCGCGGCATCGGCGTGAACGAGGATGTGCTGCTCGTGTCGCAGCCGAGCGCGTTCACCGGTCAGGCCAAACTGCTCGCCGACGCGCCGGTCGCGGTGCTGCGCGACATGCTGTTGATCCGCAGCCTCGACGGCTTTTCGGGTGTGCTGCCCGACCGGTTCGCGCAGGAAGCCTTTTCCTTCTATGGCACCGCGCTGTCGGGCACGCCGCAGATGCAGGAACGCTGGAAACGCGCGGTCGATTTCACCACCGGCAACCTCGGCGAAGCGGTCGGGCAGGATTATGTCGCCAGATATTTCCCGCCCGAAACCAAGGCGGAAATGGACAAGCTGGTCAAAAATGTGCTCGCCGCGATGGGCCGCCGTATCGACGGCCTGGCGTGGATGCAGCCGCAGACGAAGGTGAAGGCGAAGCAGAAGCTGGCGAATTTCACCACCAAGATCGGTTATCCCGATCGCTGGAAGGACTATAGCAAGCTCGAGATCAAAGCCGACGACCTGTTCGGCAACGCGCTGCGTTCGAACCGGTTCGCGCATGACGACAATGTCAGCCGCCTCGGCGGGCCGATCCGCCGCTGGGAATGGGGGATGACCCCGATGACGGTCAATGCCTATGCCAATTTCAGCATGAACGAGATCGTCTTTCCGGCCGCGATCCTGCAACCGCCCTTCTTTGATCCGCACGCCGACCCGGCGATCAACTATGGCGGCATCGGCGCGGTGATCGGTCATGAAGTGAGCCATCATTTCGACGACCAGGGCGCGAAATATGACGAGACCGGCAAGCTCGCCGACTGGTGGACTCCCGAAGACGTCGCGGCGTTCGAGGCCGCAGGCGAAGCGCTGATCGCCCAATATAACGCCTATGAGGTGTTGCCGGGCGAACATCTCGACGGAAAGTTCACGCTGGGCGAGAATATCGGCGATCTGGCCGGGCTGACCGTCGCCTATGACGCGTACAAGGCGTCGCTGGGCGGCAAGGAAGCCCCGGTGATCGACGGGCTGACCGGCGACCAGCGCTTCTTCCTCGGCTGGGCACAGGTGTGGCGGCGGAACTATCGCGAGCAGAACCTGTCGCAGCGCATCACGACCGATCCGCATTCGCCCTCGATCCAGCGGACTTGGGTCTCGCGCAACCTTGACCCTTGGTATAAAGCCTATCAGATCAAGGAAGGCCAGAAACTCTATCTGGCGCCCAAGGACCGCGTCCGCATCTGGTGACGCCCTGAAACAGAAAGACTGTCATTGACCGCGACGAGCCTGCCCTCGACTGATGGTGATTTCATCAGGGGGGCGGGCGACCCCGGTCCGCTCGCGGCGCCGACCGGCCTGTCGCGCACCGATATGATACTGCTCGGTGGCGTGGCGCTGCTGTCGGTCGCGCTGCTGCTTTGGGCGACGCGCGACGGGGTGCTGGCCGCGGGTTTCCTCGCCGGGCTGGCGGTCGCGGCCGGCGGGGTGCTGCTGGTACGCCGCCTGTTTCCCGCCAGTGTCGCGGGCGAGGCGGCACTGCCCGACTGGACGATGCTGCGCCAGGCCGTGAACCATGACGATGTCGCGATCGCGGTCACCGACCGGGCCGGACGGATGGTGTGCGCGAACGATCTTTTCGCGACATGGATGGGCGGCTTTGTCACGCCGCCCGGCTTGCCATTCGAAGGCCGCGGCGCCGAAACGCTGAAAAACGCGGGTCGCGCCGCGTGGCGCGACGGCGAGGGGCGCGCTGACGATCTGGTGGTCGGCCCCCTGCATCTGGGCGCGCAGGTAACGCGCACCGGGCAGGCGGAGGATTATCTGGTCTGGCGCTTTGCGGCGGTCGAGCGGCTCGATCTGGTGACCGAAATCCTGCGCCATCTGGATGGTCCTGCCGGGCGGACTTTGGGACAGGCGGGGGTGATGGCCGCGCTGGTCAGCGCCGAGGGACGGCTGCGCGCCGCCAACCAGGCGTTTCTGCTCCGCGCGCTCGGCGAAGACGATGCGCGTCATTATAACGGCCGCGACGTCGCGCCGATGCTGCGGATCGACGATGCCGGCGCGCTCTATTTCGCGCGCGAGGGCGACCGCGCGACCCCGCTGCGCATGTTGCAGATTCCGCTCGCCGCCGCGGACAGCCATGCACCGGTGTTGCTGGCGATGCTCGACGAGGAAATCGGCCCCGCCGATCGCGGCACCGCCCAGGCCTATGTCGAAACCTTGCTGTCGCTGCTTCCATTCGGGCTGGCGCTGGTCGATCGCGACGGGCGATTTCTGTATATGAACCGCGCCTTTGTGCGCGCGGCGAACCTGGGCGAGGGCAAGATGCCGCGCTATCCCGGCGACATCGTCGTCGGCGAGGACAAGGGGCCGCTCGCCGACATGATCCGCCGCCACAGCAGCGGCCAACAGGTCGGCGGCGACCTGTCGATCCGGCTCGCGGGGCAAAGCGGCGAACCGGTGTCGATGCGCGTCGTCGGGGTGCGCGGACTGGGCGAGGCGGCGGTGTTGCTGAGCCTCAAGGATTCGAGCGAGGAATCGCGGCTGAAGCGCCAGGTCGCGCAGGCGTCGAAGATGCAGGCGGTCGGCCAGCTGGCGGGCGGCGTCGCGCATGATTTCAACAATATCCTGACCGCCATTCTGGGCGCCTGCGACCTGATGCTGATGCGCCATACGCCGGGCGACAGCGATTATGACGACATCCAGCAGATTCGCAGCAACGCCAACCGCGCCGCCAGCCTGACGCGGCAATTGCTCGCCTTTTCGCGGCAACAGACGCTGCGTCCGCAGATCCTCCAGCTTCCTGACGTCATTTCGGAGGTTTCGCATCTGCTCAAGCGGCTGATCGGCGAAACTGTCACGCTGTCGGTGCATCATGGCCGCGGTCTCGGCGCGGTGCGCGCCGATCCCGGCCAGCTTGAACAGGTCATCATGAACCTGGCGGTCAACGCGCGCGACGCGATGCCGGGCGGCGGTACGCTGACCATCGAAACCTATCCCGTGTCGGCTGCCGACGTGCGGCAGATGGACAATGAATTCATGCCCGCCGCCGATTATTGCGCGCTCAAGGTCAGCGACACCGGCACCGGCATTGCGCCCGACGTGCTGCCCAAGATTTTTGAACCTTTCTTCACCACCAAGGATGTCGGCAAGGGGACCGGGCTGGGGCTGTCGACCGTGTATGGCATCATCAAGCAATCGGCGGGTTTCATCTTTGCCGACAGCCAGCCGGGGCAGGGGACCAGCTTTACCATCTATCTGCCCGTCCATCGCAGCGGCAGCGACACGCCCGTCGTGGCGGCGCCGCCGCCGAAACCGAAAAAGAGCCAGTGGGGCAGCGGCACCATCCTGCTGGTCGAGGACGAGGATATGGTGCGCGCGGTGGCCGAGCGCGCGCTGACCCGCGCGGGCTATACCGTCGTCACCGCGTCGCAGGGCGAGGAGGGGCTCGAACGCTTTGCCCAGATGGACAAGGTCGACCTGATCATCAGCGATGTCGTGATGCCGACGATGGACGGCCCCGCGATGGTGCGCGCGATGCGCGCCAAGCGCCCCGACCTCCCCGTGCTGTTCATGTCGGGTTATGCCGAGGAGCAATTGCGCCAGTCGATCAATATCGACGACGTCGCCTTTCTGCCCAAACCCTTTTCGGTCGCGCAGCTGGCAGAGGCGACCTCGGCAGCGCTCGACGACGCGGCGCACCGGGCGAAAAATGGCTGACCGGCCGCGCATCCTGCTCGTCGAGGACGATGTACTGATCGGCTTGATGCTCGCCGATATGTTCGACGCGCTCGGGCTGCCCGAACCCGCGCAGGCGGCGAGCAAGGACGAGGCGCTCGCGATCATCGCCGCCGAGCCGCTGGACGGCGCGCTCGTCGACATCAATCTCGGCGAGGAAAAGGGTTGGCCGGTGGCCGATGCGCTGGCCGAACGCGGCATTCCCTTTGCCTTTACCTCGGGCGGGGGTGACATCCTGCCCGCCGCCCACGCGCATCGCCGCCTGGTCGGCAAGCCGTTCCGGATCAGCGATATCGAAGCGGCGCTGGCGGAGTTTGGCGCGTAGCGCCACACTCATCGTCATCCCGGCGAAGGCCGGGATCTCGACCTTGCGGAATGACGCACTGGCGAGATCGCGGCCTTCGCCGGGATGACGGCAATGGTGCCATGGAATTATTTCTGTTCCCCTCTTGTTCCACAAGAACAAATAAAGTACATCGTTCCGGCGTTGCGGTGGTTCAGCCTTCGCTTTAGAGCAGGAAAGGACGGCAAATGGCCGGTCAATTGTCACTCGTCGAATCGGGGAAATCAGTGAACAACACGGACAGGCAAAAGGCGCTGGACGCCGCACTCGCGCAGATTGACCGCGCGTTCGGCAAGGGCTCGGTGATGAAGCTGGGCTCGAAGGAGGCGATGCAGGTCGAGGCGATCTCGACCGGTTCGCTCGGCCTCGACATCGCGCTCGGCGTCGGCGGCCTGCCGCGCGGCCGCGTCATCGAAATCTACGGCCCCGAAAGCTCGGGCAAGACTACGCTGGCGCTGCACACGCTGGCCGAGGCGCAAAAGACCGGCGGCACCGTCGCCTTTGTCGATGCCGAACATGCGCTCGATCCCGTCTATGCGCGCAAGCTGGGCGTCAACATCGACGAACTGATCGTGTCGCAGCCCGACACCGGCGAACAGGCGCTCGAAATCGTCGATACGCTGGTGCGCTCGAACGCGATCGACGTGCTGGTGGTCGACTCGGTCGCCGCGCTCGTCCCGCGCGCCGAGATCGAGGGCGAGATGGGCGACAGCCATGTCGGCCTGCAAGCGCGCCTGATGTCGCAGTCGCTGCGCAAGCTCACCGGATCGATCAGCCGCTCGCGCTGCATGGTGATCTTCATCAACCAGCTGCGCATGAAAATCGGCGTGATGTACGGCAACCCCGAAACCACGACCGGCGGCAACGCGCTCAAATTCTATGCTTCGGTCCGCCTCGACATCCGTCGCACCGGCCAGATCAAGAATGGCGACGAGATTGTCGGCAACACGACGCGCGTGAAGGTGGTGAAGAACAAGGTCGCGCCGCCGTTCAAACAGGTCGAATTCGACATCATGTACGGACAGGGCATTTCCAAGATCGGCGAGATCCTCGACATCGGGGTCAAGGCGGGGCTGGTCGAAAAATCGGGCGCCTGGTTCAGCTATGATTCGATCCGCATCGGCCAGGGCCGCGAAAATGCAAAGAATTTCCTGACCGAGAATCCGGAACTCAAGGAACGGCTCGAAGCCGCGATCCGCGGCCGCACCGACGCAGTGGCCGAGGAAATGATGGCCGGCCCCGACGACGAGGGCGACGACGACATTTGACGATCGTCCGGCCGGTTCGGGCGTTCGCGCGAACCGGCCGGCAAACGGCGGCGGGCCGCGCGGCCTCCTTGTAGCCGCGGACACCTGCAAGCCCCTCTCCCCCGCAGGTGGGCCCGCTTGCCGTTGACCTCTATGCCGCAGCCATCTGCTGCGGTCCGCGCCCCGGGGTGGAAGGCGGACGTTGCGAAACAATCACGCCCTCCCCTTGCGGGAGAGGGCAGCGAGACTTGCGAACTTGTTCGCTAGTCACCTGAATCTGAAGTTCGGCTCATTGTTTTTGGTAGAAGCGTTTAACGGCGGCGAGTATTTCGTCGGCTGATTTGACCCATTTATAGGGTTTGGGATTTTCGTTGTGAGCGGCGATGAAGGCGGTGATATCGGCCTCGAGTTCCGCCGTGGATCGGTGGACGCCGCGTTGCAGCTGCTTGCGCGTCAACTCGGCGAACCAGCGTTCGACCTGGTTGATCCAGGACGCCGAAGTTGGCGTGAAGTGCACATGCCAATGCGGGCGGCGGGCAAGCCATGCCTTGACCTTCGGCGTCTTGTGGGTGGCATAATTGTCCATCACGAGGTGGACGTCCGGCCCCTTGGGCATCTGGGCATCGATCCGCCTGAGGAAGTCGAGGAACTCGGTCGCCCGATGGCGCTTGTAGCATTTTCCGATCACGGCGCCGGTGGCGATATCGAGCGCGGCGAACAGGGATGTCGTGCCATTACGGACATAAGTGTGCGTACGTCGCTCGGGCACGCCCGGCGCCATGGGCAATACCGGCTGCTCGCGATCTAGCGCCTGGATTTGCGACTTCTCGTCCACGCACAATATGACCGCTCGGTTCGGCGGCGACATGTAGAGGCCGACAATGTCCTGCACCTTGTCCACGAACAGCGGATCGGTGGACAACTTGAATGTCTCTGACCGATGCGGCTGCAGTCCGAAGGCGCCCCATATCCGGCGGATCGTGGTGTGCGACAGCCCAGACGCGGCCGCCATGGAGCGTATCGACCAATGCGTGGCGTCCTTGGGCGTCGTATTCAGCGTGCGTTCGATCACCTGGGCCACCTGGGCGTCGGATACCGTTCGTGGCCGACCCGTCCGATATTCATCGGTCAGCCCTTCTATGCCATCCTGCACAAACCGGCGGCGCCATTTGCCGACTGTATGTTCATGGACACCAAGGCGTTCGGCCACCTCCTTGCTCTGAAGACCCTCTGAACACATCAGGATCATTCGGAAGCGATCCGATAGCGATCAAGGTGCCCTGTGGCGGCGGACCTGGCCTTCGAGAAATGGCCTGCTGCCGGTTTGGTGGACACCGAGATAGGGTTCGATCCGACGCATCGGCGCCTCGCTCAGCAGCAACAGGTCATTCATGGCGGCACCTCCTGCCACCTTGAATCACCGCTGCCCTAACAGCGCAAGACATTTAATGGGTCCTGACCCTAGTCGCAGCGGGTGGGGGGCTGCACCGTCGCACCCCCTCTCCAGCCTTCGCTAGGCGCTTTGCGCCAGGCTTCGGCATCCTCTCCCGCAAGGGGAGAGGATTGTTGTGCGTCCGCGCGGGCCGCGATAGGTGCTGTGCATGGCCTCCACCGAAATCGAAGCCCTCGTCCAGCAACTCGCCCGTCTCCCCGGCCTTGGTCCGCGGTCGGCGCGGCGCGCGGTGCTGCATTTGATGAAGAAGCGCGAGTCCGCGTTCGTCCCGCTGCTCGCGGCATTGCAGACGGTGTCCGAACGGCTCGTCACCTGCACGATCTGCGGCAATGTCGACACGCACGATCCCTGCGCGATCTGCGCCGATCCGCGCCGCGATGCGCGGTCGCTGTGCGTCGTCGAGGAGGTGTCCGACCTCTGGGCGCTCGACAAGTCGCGGCTGTTCCCCGGCAAATATCATGTGCTGGGCGGGCGATTGTCGGCGCTGGAGGGCGTCCGCCCGCAGGATCTCAGCATCGACGCCCTCGTCGCGCGCGTCGCGGCGGGCGGCATCGACGAGGTCGTGCTGGCAATGAACGCGACGCTGGAGGGTCAGACCACCGCGCATTACCTCGCCGAACGGTTGGAGAGCTATCCGGTGCGGCTGACCCAGCTGGCGCATGGTCTGCCGGTGGGGGGCGAGCTCGATTATCTCGATGAGGGGACGTTGGCGCAGGCCTTAAGGGCGCGCCGACCGGTGGGTTGACGCCGGGCGTCCGAGTTCATACCTGCACCCCATGGCCATCCTACCCATCATAGAGACCCCGGATCCCCGGCTGCGCGTCATTTCGAAGCCCGTCGAGACCTTCGATGCCGAGCTGAAGCAGCTGGTCGCCGATATGTTCGAGACGATGTACGACGCGCCCGGCATCGGGCTGGCGGCGATTCAGGTCGGGGTGCCGAAGCGTATCCTGGTGATCGACCTGCAGGAAGCCGATCCCGAAGACCCCGAGGGTAAAAAGGTGATCCGCGAGCCGCGCGTGTTCATTAACCCCGTCTTTTCCGACGAGAGCGAGGAGCATAGCGTCTATTCGGAAGGCTGCCTGTCGGTCCCCGAACAATATGCCGATGTGACGCGCCCCGCCGAGGTCACCGTCGACTGGCAGGACGAGGATGGCAAGCATCATCAGGAACGCATGACCGGCCTGATGGCGACGTGCATCCAGCACGAGCACGACCATCTGGAAGGCATATTGTTCATCGACCATCTGTCGCGGCTGAAGCGCGAGATGGTGCTGAAAAAGCTCGCGAAGCTGCGCAAGGCGGCGTGATTGGCTCGCCCCTCTCCCCTTGCGGGAGAGGGCGGCGAGACTTGCCAGCTTGCTGGCTGGTCGCAGCGGGTGAGGGGGCTGGCGCGCTTGCGCGCCAAGAGACTCTCTCGCCAACCTCTATGTCGCACATTCTTGTGCGGCGCAGACGCGCCGCGGCACCCACCCCTGTATCCCCTCCCGTAATGGGAGGGGAGGATTTGGCTATTCCGCCTTTTTCGCTACCGCGACCATCGCGGGGCGCAGCAACCGGTCCTTCATCATATAGCCCGCCTGCATTTCCTGCACGATCGTGCCTGGTTCGGCGTCGCTGCTCGGGATTTCCAGCATCGCCTGATGCTGGTTCGGATCGAGCGGCAGGCCGATCGCGGCGATGCGGGTGATGCCGTGGCGTTCAAAGACGCCGAGCAATTCGCGCTCGGTCGCTTCGAGTCCGGTGATAAGCGGCTTGATGCTCTCATCGGCGCGCTGTTCGTCGCTGAGCGCCGCGAGCGCGCGGCCCAGATTGTCGGCAACCGACAATATGTCGCGCGCGAATTTGGTCGCGGCATAGGCGTGCGCGTCGGCGATTTCCTTGTCCTTGCGGCGCGTGACATTCTGCGTCTCGGCGCGCGCATAGAGCAGGTCCTGCTGCAGCGCGGCGAGCTGTTCGGCGAGCTGCGCCGCCTCGTCATTGGTATCTTCGGCGGGCGCCGCGGCTTCGGCAACTGCGGCTTCGGTGTTCGCGCCGTCGTCGACCGGCGTGTCGTTTTCTTGTGTCGTCATAAACCTATCGTATCAGTCTGGAGAGCGATTGTGCGGTGAAATCCACCATGGGTACGATGCGGGCATAGTTCAAGCGGGTGGGGCCGATTACACCCACCACGCCGACCACGCGCCCGTCCGATCCGCGATAGGGCGCCGCTATCACGGACGACCCCGAAAGCGAAAAGAGTTTATTTTCCGATCCGATGAAAATCCGGGTCGCGCTGCCCTCGCGGGCGCTGTCGAGCAGCTGCGCGATCTCCTGCTTGGCTTCCAGTTCGTCGAGCAATTGGCGGACGCGATCGAGGTCGCCGACCGCGCTGTCGTCGAGCAGATTGGCCTGCCCGCGCACGATCAGCACCGGGCGGTCGGCGCCGTCCGACGACCAGATCGCGAGGCCGCGGCTGACGAGATCCTGCGCCGCGCGGTCGATCGCGATGCGCTCGGCCTCGATCTCGTGGCGCACCCGCGCCATCGCTTCGGTCAGTGTCAGGCCGCTGAGCATCGACGAGATATAATTGCCCGCCTCGACCAGCGACGACGGATTGAGCCCGGGCGGAATGTCGATGACGCGATTCTCGACCGCGCCGTCGCCCGCGACAAGCACGACGAGCGCCTGCGCGTCGGACAGCGGCACAAACGCGACCTGTTTCAGGATACGCTCGTGCTTGGGGACGAGGACCAGCCCGGCGCACGCGGACAGGCCGGAGAGCGCGGAGGTCGCCTGCGCCAGCGCGCTTTCGATCGGACCCGCGTCGGAGAGGGAGGCCTCGATCTGCGCGCGGTCTTCGGCGCTGGGCTCGGCGACCTGCATCATGCCATCGACGAACAGCCGCAGCCCTTGTTCGGTCGGCAGGCGCCCGGCGCTGGTGTGCGGGCTGGCGAGCAGGCCATATTCCTCCAGATCCTGCATGACGTTGCGGATCGACGCGGGCGACAGGTTGAGCGCCGCGAGCTTCGACAGCGTGCGCGAGCCGACCGGCTGGCCGGTCTCGAGATAGGCGTCGACGACCAGCCGGAACACGTCGCGGGCGCGCGTGGTGAGTTCGGTGATCGGCGCGGTGGTCATGAAGGGGATTTAGGGATGGCGCGGCGCGGGGGCAAGCTATGCTCTGGCCAACCGTGGCGCGCCCCGCTAAGCGCGCCGCACATCATCACAGGAGAATCCCATGCGCCCTTCCGGCCGCGCCCCCGACCAGATGCGTCCCATCGAACTCGAAACCGAATTCACCATTCATGCCGAGGGCAGCGTGCTCGTCAGCTTTGGCAACACCAAGGTGCTGGTGACCGCCAGCGTCGACGAAAAAGTGCCGCCGTTCCTGCGCGGGAAGGGGCAGGGGTGGGTCACCGCCGAATATGGCATGCTGCCCCGCGCGACGCACACCCGCGGCAGCCGCGAAGCGGCGAAGGGCAAGCAGTCGGGCCGGACGCAGGAAATCCAGCGGCTTATCGGGCGGTCTTTGCGCGCTGTGGTCGATATGAAGAAGCTCGGCGAGCGGCAGATCGTCATCGATTGCGACGTGATCCAGGCCGACGGCGGCACCCGCACCGCGTCGATTTCGGGCGCATGGGTCGCCATGCGGCTCGCGGTCGACAAGCTGCTCGAAAGCAAGGCGATCAGCGAGGATCCGATCGTCGACAAGGTCGGCGCGATTTCGTGCGGAATCTACAACGGCACGCCGGTGCTCGACCTTGATTATGACGAGGATTCGGTGGCCGAGGCCGATGGCAATTTTGTGCTGACCGGGCGCGGCCAGATCGTCGAAGTGCAGGCGAGCGCCGAGGGTGCGACCTATGACGAGGAAGGCCTGCTGCGCCTGCTGCGGCTGGCGCGCATTGGCTGCGGCGAGATTTTCGCGGCGCAGGACAAGGCGGCGGGGCGCTGAAGTGACGCGCAAACTCGCCCCCGGCAAACTCGTCATCGCCAGCCACAACGCGGGCAAGGTGCGCGAGATCCGGGCGCTGCTCGAACCGTTCGGGATCGAGCCGGTGTCGGCGGGCGACCTTGGCCTGCCCGAGCCCGACGAGACGGGGACGACGTTTCGCGAGAATGCGCTGTTGAAGGCGCATGCGAGCGCGTCGGCGTCGGGACTTCCTGCGCTCGCCGACGACAGCGGGCTCGAGGTTGCGGCGCTTGGCGGGCGGCCGGGGGTCTACACCGCCGACTGGGCCGAGCGACAGGCATTTGAAGGCCCGCCGGGGCGCGACTGGTACATGGCGATGGGCAAGGTCGAAGGGCTGCTGGCCGAGCAGGGGCCGGACGTCGATCGCAGCGCCTGTTTCGTCTGCACCCTCGCGCTCGCATGGCCGGATGGCCACGCCGAAGTGTTTGAGGGGCGTGCCGAGGGCAGCTTGACCTGGCCGCCGCGCGGGCTGCTCGGGTTCGGTTATGATCCGGTGTTCGTTCCGGCTGGCAAGTCGCTGACTTATGCCGAAATCGACCCGGCCGAAAAGCATGCGATCAGCCACCGGGCGGATGCGTTTGCGAAGCTGGTGGCGGGGGTGTTTTAGAAGGCCGACCTCCCAAACCTCGTCACCCTGAACTTGTTTCAGGGTTCATGGCCCGCCGTTTCCTTCGGCGCCGCGCCAAATTCGAGGTCCGGCCATGGATGCTGAAACAAGTTCAGCATGACGAAGATAGATAGGCATCGCTATATCGCCCCGTATGGCCGAACCACTCGCCCTTTATGTCCATTGGCCGTTCTGCGTCAGCAAATGCCCCTATTGCGACTTCAACAGCCATGTGCGCGAAAGCGTCGATCAGGACGTCTGGCGCGCGGCGTTGCTGGCGGATTTGCGGCATGAGGCCATGCTGCTGCCGGGGCGGACCGCGTCGTCGATCTTTTTCGGGGGCGGGACGCCGAGCCTGATGCCGCCCGCGACAGTGGCGGCGGTGATCGCCGAGGCGGCGGCGCTGTGGGGACTGACCGACGATTGCGAAATCACGCTGGAAGCGAACCCCAATTCGGTCGAAGTTGCCGCTTTCGCCGATCTGGCGGCGGCGGGGGTTAATCGCGTATCGATCGGCGTACAGAGCTTCGATCCACAAGTGCTTGAATTTATGGGCCGCGTGCACAGCGGCGATGAGGCGCGGCGCGCGATTGCCGCGGCGCAAACTTATTTCCCGCGCGCGAGTTTCGACCTGATCTATGCGCGGCCGGGGCAGGGACTTGCCGATTGGGAAAAGGAACTGCGCGCCGCGCTGGCGTTCGGGACGGGACATTTGTCGCTGTACCAGTTGACGATCGAGCCGGGAACGCGCTTCGCCACGCTCGCGGCAAAAGGCGACCTCGTCATCCCCGATGGCGACGCGGCGGCCGATCTGTTCGACGCGACGCAGGCGCTGACCCGTGCCGCCGGGCTGCCGCGCTACGAGGTGTCGAACCACGCGCGCGTCGGCGAGGAGAGCCGGCATAATCTGACCTATTGGCGTTATGGCGATTATGCGGGGGTCGGGCCGGGGGCGCACGGACGGCGGCGCGCGCAGGCGACCGAGCGGCACAAGAAGCCCGAGAATTTCATCGCGGCGGTCGAGCGGAACGGCCATGGCCTGAAGGTCGAAAGCGATCTGCCCGCGCACGAACGCGCGACCGAGGCGATGCTGATGGGGCTGCGGCTGACCGAAGGCGTCGATCTGGCGCGGATCGAGGTGCGCAGCGGGCTGGCGCGCGACGCGTTTGTCGATGCCGATGCGGTGGCGCGGCTGGTACGACAGGGGCTGATGGGCGCTGATGGCGACCGGCTGGCGGTGACCGACGACGGGATATTACTGCTCGACTCGATCCTTTCGGAGGTGGTCAAAACCCGATAGAGATCACGGCGACCTTTCCATGCGCTGCGCTAGCCAATAAATAGGGACAGTCCCTATTTAATTCGACCGGTCATCTGCCAGCGCGAGACAGGTGCCGATTAAATAGGGACTGTCCCTATTTATTGGTGGTGGGATCGACGTTTGGCGCAAGATATGATCCGCGATGGGATGCCCATCTGGCGCATGAGCAGCGCCGGTCGGAGCATACGCGCCGCGCCTATATCGCGACGGCGGAGCGTTTCTGCGCGTTCCTGTCCACGCATCGCGGCGGCGCCGTCGATCGCGCGATGCTGGTCAGCCTGAGCCCGAACGACCTGCGCGCCTATCTGGCCGACCGCCGTGCCGGGGGGCTGGGCAATGCGTCGGCGGCGCGCGAATTGTCCGCGGTGCGCGGGTTCCTGCGTTTCGTCGGCGGGACGAACGCCGGTATCCCGCAATTGCGCGGGCCGCGGGTCAAGAAAGGACTGCCGCGCCCCGTCGCGCCTGCCGAGGCGCTGGCGCTGGCGCAGGATGTCGAGGGCAATGCGCGGCAGGAGTGGACCGGCGCGCGCGATTTTGCGCTGTTGCTGCTGCTGTACGGCGCGGGGCTGCGCATCGGCGAGGCCTTGGGGTTGACCGGTGCAGTGCTGCCGCTGAGCGATACGCTGCGCGTCACCGGCAAGCGCGGCAAGACGCGAATCGTGCCGATCCTGCCTGCGGTCGCCAGCGCCGTGACGCGCTATGTCGATGCCTGTCCCTTTCCGATCGGCAAGGACGACGCGCTGTTCCTCGGCGCGCGGGGCGGGCCGCTGGCGCCCGGCGTCGTGCGCGCCAGCGTGCGGACGGCGCGGCGCGCGCTGGGGTTGCCCGAACGCACGACGCCGCACGCGCTGCGTCATAGTTTCGCGACGCATCTGCTGGCGGGCGGGGCAGATCTGCGCAGCTTGCAGGAGTTGCTGGGCCATGCGAGCCTGGCATCGACGCAGGTTTACACCGCGGTCGATGCCGCGCACCTGCTCGACATTTATCGCAGCGCGCATCCGCGGGCTTAGCGGGGCTTTCCTCTTTCCGTTCGTCTCGAGCGAAGTCGAGAGACGTTGCGTTCTGGCGCGCCTTCGCGCGTCTCGACTTCGCTCGACACGAACGGGTTCAGGGGCCGTTCTATTTCTCGCTGAGGTTCGTCGGCTTCCACGTGACGACACGATAGAGATAGAGCAACACCAGCGATCCGATCGCGACCAGCGCCACCGGACCAACGAACGCGTCCAGATTGGCGAACTGGCGACCGAACCAGTTGCCCGCCCCGGCGAGCGCGCTGATCCAGATCGTCGATCCCGCCGCGGTCCAGGACAGGAATTTGGCCTGGTTCATGCGGACCATCCCGGCAGGCAGCGACACCATGGTGCGCGTGACGGGCATGAAGCGGGCAATGAAAACAATTCCGGGGCCAAATTTCAGGAACCAGTCGTGCAGCCGCTCGACTTCGGCCCAATCGAGTGTCAGCCAGCGCCCGTGGCGGTCGATGAAGGGTTTGAGCCGCTGATAGCCGATCCAGCGCCCGATGCCGTACCACACCCAATTGCCCGCGGTCGTCCCCGCGACCGCGACGGCGACGAGCGTCCAGAAATCGAAATGACCCTTCGCAACGCCCATGCCGCCGAGGCCCATGATGACTTCGGACGGGATGGGCGGAAACACATTTTCGAGGAACATGAGGATGAAGATCCCCGCATAGCCCCAGCTCTGGATCAGGTTCAGGATGAAATCGGTCATGACGCGGGGTAACGCGCGGACGGCGTCAACCGATCCGCCGGGTAATCGCGTCCCAGATCATCCCCGCCGTATCGCTGTTGTTGAACCGGTCGATCGCGACGATGCCGGTGGGCGAGGTGACGTTGATCTCGGTCATGTAGTCGCCGATGACGTCGATGCCGACGAAGATCATGTCCCGCTCCTTGAGCGCGGGGGCGATCGTCGCGCAGATTTCCAGTTCGCGCTCGGTCAGCGGGGAAAGCTCGGGGCGCCCACCCACATGCATGTTGGAGCGCGCCTCGCCGTCGGCGGGGATGCGGTTGAGGCCCATGACCGGCTCGCCGTCGACGAGGAGGATGCGCTTGTCGCCCTTGCGCACGTCCGGCAGGTATTGCTGGGCGATGAAGGGCTCGCG
>JAHCKJ010000399.1 GCA_026125835.1 Sphingopyxis sp. | reverse complement strand
CCATCTTCTATCTCGTCACCCTGAACTTGTTTCAGGGTCCATGACCTGCCCTTTCCTTCGACGCGGCTTAGGGCGAGAGCTTAGGCCATGGATGCTGAAACAAGTTCAGCATGACGAGGCTTAAAGGGCAGCCCGCCGCCCCAAACCCACCCCCACTCACATATGCGCGGTCACTTCGGGCGGGTTCCACCAGTTGTCGCCCGCCCCGTCCATATACATCACCGGCAGCGCCGCCATCTCGGCGGGAGTCAGGTCGTCAAGACACGCGATCGCCACCGAAACATACGCGCCGCCGATCTCCTCGACATAACCGTGCCCGAACGGGGCGACGCCGCACGTCCTGCAAAACAGATGATGCGCGCTGTTCGACCCGAATTGATAGTCGGACAGCGCCGCAGGATCGCTCAGCAGGCGAAAGGCCTCGGGCTTGACCTGCGCGTTCCAGCCGCGCTTCTTGGTACAGATCGAACAATTGCACTTGCCCGTCCCGGCCTCCAGGTCGATGTCGGCTTCATATTTGACGGCGCCGCAATGGCACGAACCATGGTGGGTCTTGAGCATGTTCCATTCTCCGGTCGGCGGAGCGCCGTCCGTCGACGCGCCTCACCCAAAGCGATGTAGCGCAGCCCCCTGACAGATTATGTCAGGAGGCGTCGTCCCACCCGGTCTGCCGCCACCAGTCGGCCATCAGCACCGCCCGCCGCCGCCCGAATCCTTCGTCGCCGATCCGCGCCGACGTCACCCGGTCGATGCGAAAACTGCGGAAATCGTGGCGCAGCAGGCACCAGGCGGCGATGATCTGCTTCTCCTCGTAAATGGCCAGCGCCGCGGGCCAGATCGCGCGTTCGGTCACCGTCCCCCGTTCGTCGGCATAATCGATATGCAGTGTCTTCTCGGCGTGCATCGCCGCGCGCACCGTCGCCAGCAGCGGCGCATCGGTTTCGCGCCAGCGGCTGCTCACCGGCCACAGCCCCGCCTCGTCGATCCGCTGCTTCAGCTCGTCGGGGCTCGCCGCCGCGATCTTGGCGAGCGCCAGCCCCGCGGCGCGCGACAGCGATCCGTCCTGCCGCCCTTCGACCCAGCGCGCGCCGAGCACCAGCGCCTCCAGTTCGTCGGCGGTGAACATCAGCGGTGGCAGGAAAAATCCCGGGCGCAGCACATAACCGACTCCCGCCGCGCCCTCGATCGGCGCGCCGAGCGCGATCAGCGCCTGAATGTCGCGGTACAAGGTGCGCACCGACACCCCCTGCTCGTCGGCCAGCACCTCGGCGGTCACCGGCCGGCGGCGGCGGCGCAGGCCGTCGATGATCGCGAACAACCGCCCCGTCTTGTCCCCCGTCTTGGCCATGCCATCCTCTCGCCCGCCGCGCCGTCGGCCCGGCATAGGGCGGCATCGGCGGCGGCGAAAGATCGGCTATCGCGGCCGCGCCTAAAAGCGCCCGGTCACCTGCACCCCGTACAGCCGCGGTTCGGCGGGGATGAAGGTCGGGATGCCGAACGCGCCGCCGGTGTTGCCCGCGTCG
>JAHCKJ010000398.1 GCA_026125835.1 Sphingopyxis sp. | reverse complement strand
CGCTGTGGAGCCTGGCCGCCGATTTCAAAATGTGGGCGCTGTGGCTGACCGGGCGCCTCGGCGCCGAACTCGACAAGGCGGGGGTTGCGCGCTGACGGCGATTTGCCGGGAGGGCAATCGGGAAAGACCGCTTGATCTCAACCGCGCTTGAGCTTTCATAAAGCTTGGCAATTGATTCGCGAATGGAGTCCTTGCCGATGTTGCACTATCCCGCTGCCCCCGCCTCCCGCGCCGACGACGGCGATCCGCGCCCCGTCGAACGGGCGCCGCTGCTGACGCGCTATCTGGCGCGGATCGGCTATGCCGGGCCGGTCGCACCGACTGCCGAAGTGCTGGCGGCGCTTCAGGCCGCGCATATCGCGGCGATCCCGTTCGAGGCGGTCGACGCGCTGACCGGGGTCGGTATCGATATTGGCGATGCCGCGGTCGAGGCGAAGCTGGTCGACCGGCGCCGCGGCGGTTACTGCTTCGAGCAGAATAGCCTGTTCCTGCGCGTACTGCAGGCGATCGGGTTCGAGGCCGAGGCGATGCTGGGCCGGGTGCGCTGGATGCTGGCGGACGATGCGCCGCCGACCCCGCGCACGCACCAGGTGACGCTGGTGACGCTGGACGGGCGGCCGTGGCTGGCCGACGCCGGGTTCGGCGCCGCGGTGCCGCCGCAGCCGCTGGCAATGGACTGCGAGGCGGTCCAGCCGACGCGGCACGAGGATTATCGCGTGTCGCGCCGCGATTTCGGGTGGGAAGTCGCGGCGCGGATCGGCGATGCGTGGCAGGCGCTGTACCGGCTGGACGACGCCCCGGCGCCGCCGATCGATCGGATCGTCGGCAATTGGTACACCTCGACCCACCCCGATTCGCATTTCACGCAGCAGCTGGTCGCGGCGCGCACGACCGCCGAAGCGCGCTATGCGCTGCGCGACAACCGGCTGACGGTGCGGCTGGCCGACGGGCGGACCGACCGGCGCTATCTGACCGCGGACGAGATCGAGCGGACGTTGGCCGAGATTTTCCTGCTGCCGGTCCAGCGCAGCTGGCGCCCCGCGATCGAGCGCGCCGCCACCGCCGAAATCGCGGGGTAGCGGCACGCATCGGTCAGCGGCAGCGCACGTCGCTGTTGCCGCTCCGTTCGATCGCGCGTCCGGCAACCGCGCCGCCGATCGCGCCGAGCACGGTGCCCAGCGTTTCCGAACCGCCCGGCGCGATGATATTGCCCGCGACGCCGCCCGCGATGCCGCCGACGATCAGCCCGGTGGTGCCGTCGTTGCGGCGGCAATAATATCGGCCGTCGCGGCCGCGATAGATGCGGTCGTTGTTCGACAGGCGGCGTTCCTTGTAACGGCGGTCGCTGCGGTAATAATTGTCGGCATAATAGCCGCCGTGGCGCGGGTCGGGGCGGTTATAGTCATAGGCGCCGTAGCGGTCGTAGGGTCAGGACCCATTAATTCCGCGCTCGAGGTTTGAGGCGATTTTGCCCGGGGCGAGGAGGAAAGGCGCAGGAATATGATTATATTTCCAGACTTTTCGACGCTGCCCC
>JAHCKJ010000397.1 GCA_026125835.1 Sphingopyxis sp. | reverse complement strand
GCGGCGGCGCTGTCGGCGGTCGCCCCACCTGCGGACATGACGGCGCTGGTCGAGGAGAATTTCGGCGCGGGGGATGCCGGAACCAAAATCGTCGATGCGATCGCCGATTATGTCGAAACCCGCTCAAAGCAGGACGAGGGACCGTGGCATCGCCTCGGCCGCTTTGAAAAGCTGCCGAAAGCCGTCGACAGTTCGGTTCTCTCGCACGCAACATTTCGCGATCTGGCGCGGCATGCCGCATCGCAACACTGGCAGGCATCGCAGTTGCTGTTCGATGTCACGTCGGGCTTCGAAGGCGTCGATGACCTGTTGGCTATTGCGAAACGTGAGGGGGCTGCCGTCACGCTGCTGTTCGATCTCGCCGCCGCCAGCTTCAACCCGCTTTCGGCTTCGGTGAAGCAGCGGCTGCACGCCGGCGTCGATGTTGCAGTGACCGACGCCGCCGATGCGATGATCCTGACACCAGCGCTCGGTCTGTCCGTCGGCGTCATTGACGTGGCGACCGCTGTGGCGGATCTCGACGACAGCGGCAATCCGAATGATCTGCTTGCGGCCATGGAATCGGGCGCCGATCGCTTGCGTGTCCAGCCGTGGCTGTGGGCGGCCACGCCGGTCGGTCCGTTCGAATCGGCGCTCCGTGTCATCGACGGCGAAAATGCCGCGGCGCATGATGCCGTCGCGCGCAATTGGATGGCGTGATCGGCAATGGGTGCGGTGCAATTCTACCGTCTGGACGGCCGCGATTGGCGGGGCGATGCGCGCCTCGCCGCTGCGCGCTCGGCCGCGCCCGCCTATTCGGTCCACTTTTGGCGCCCATCTTGGTATGCGCCGTTCCCGACTGGCCGCCGGGATCCCCGCATATTGAGCTATAGCGCCATGCACGCCCTCGGCCTGTTCGCCAATCGCGACTATGCGATGGTCATGCTGGCCGCGACGGACGGCGCTATCGCGCATAGTTCGATGGTGATGCCGGGCTTTGCGCGTTTTCCCTTCATGGCGGCGCGAGACCTTCAGATCGGCGCAACCGAAACTGGCGCGACCTATCGGGGACAGGGTCTGGCGGTGCGGGCAATCGATGAGATCGTCGACCGGTTCGGCCGTGACCGCGGATATTGGTATCTGACCGAAGACACGAATGACGCGTCGGTTGCGGTCATTCGTAAAGCCGGGTTCCGCTTTGCCGGAAGCGGTGATAAGTGCCCGCGCTTCGGACTGCGGGCGCTTGGCTTTTACGCGATTACCAGCCCCTCCCACGACACTCCCCCCACGCGAGAAGGCAAACCAGAATGACCAGCCAGCGCAATGGTCCCTTTTTCAACTATCCCGCCCTATTTGGCGAGCGCGGTGACGAATATGTCGAGACCTTGCGTGAGGTTATGGCCCGCGGCGCCTATATCATGCAGAAAGACCTGATTCAGTTCGAAGAGGAGCTGGCAGATTTTCTGGGCGCCAAACAGGTCATCGGGGTCGCCGACGGTACTGTCGCGCTGACGCTGTCGCTCAAGGCGTCGGGCATTAACGCAGGCGATGAAGTCATCGTGT
>JAHCKJ010000396.1 GCA_026125835.1 Sphingopyxis sp. | reverse complement strand
CCCGCACTGGCGGGCGGCGGCGCTCATCAGCACCACGGCGTAATCGGCAAGGTTGGACAGGCGCATAATATTGCGAACGATTCTTAACTGGAGTAAATTACTCCACTTATATAGGCGCGTGGTCTTCCGGGTGCAAGCAAGGCCGTTTGGGCGTGGTGATAGAAAAGCTGCGCCAAAAAAAAGGCACCCACTTGGCCGGGGCCAAATGAGTGCCGAGATGAAGGTCTCAGTCCTCGTCAGAGGATGAGCTCTTCTGGGTCGCAGGGGTGAACTACCCCGACCTGCCGATTCGCGATTGGACGAAAACGCCAAAAACGGCCCAGGTCATATTTTGAAGGTTAACGGGGTGTGGGACGTGATTGGCCCAAACCTGTTCGTCATTGCGAGCGCAGCGACGCAATGACGATGGTGACCCTAGGTTTCCGACACCATCGGACCGACCTTGCCGGCCAGTTGTTTGCGGCCCTTGGTCGTCGCCTGGGTATAATAGGTCGGCTTGCTCAGCTGCCCCGGGGTCGCGCCCGCGAAGCGCTTGATCTCGCGGATCAGGTGCGACTGGTCGTAAAAGGCGTCGCCGAGCTGCGCCGAATCGAGCGCTTCGCCGCGCGCCAGCGCCGACGCGGCGCGGACGGCGCGATATTTGCGCGCCAGCATCCGCGGCGACAGGCCGTAATAATGTTTCGTCATCCGCTCGACCGAGCGGATCGACATGCCGGTCGCATCGACCAGATCGGCGACCTGCGGTGAAGGCGAGGCGGTCAGCCATTCGTCGATGGTGCGGATGAACCACAGCGGCGCCGCCTCGCCGCGCGTCAGCACCTCGCGCGCGAAATTATTGCCGATCAACAGCCGCGCATCGATATCGGGCGCCTGCTCCAACGCTGCCGCAACCTCTTCGATCCACGGCCCGAATCGCTGGACCGCGTCGATCGCGCGGTCGGTCAGCTTATCGGCATCGTCACCCATCAACGCGGCCCATCCCGCAGGCAGCAGGCCGAACCCGAACAATTGCGCCGGGCAATGGCTGATTGCGCGCACCCGCCCGCTGGTCGGACCGATGATGATCGCGCGCGATACCGGGGCGGTATGGCCATCGGCAAAGATATATTCGCCGTCGGCGTTCGTCACGAAGCGGAACTGCGGCCGGTCGGCACGTTCATATTCGTCGAATTCCGGCAGGTTCAGCCGCGCGAAATAGAAACTCGACACCATGTCCGCCAGATCGGGATCGGGCGGAAAATAGTGCAGTTCGAACGGAGCGCTGCCGTCCACGCCTGCCTGCGAGGGTAAAGCTTCTGACATGACGAACCCAGACCTGACAGCCTTTCCCCGGGCTGCCTTGTTATCTGGAACAAATCATTTGCGTTTCATCCCTGCGCGTCAAGCGTGATCTTTGTTCTTTTATTAGCTTTTTTCTCCGGCGATCCATGCGTTCACACGCCGTTCCAAGATGTCGAGCGGCACCGGTCCCGATTTCAGGACGACGTCGTGAAAGGCGCGATAATCGAATTTCGGGCCCATCGCCGCCTGCGCGCGCGCGCGGA
>JAHCKJ010000395.1 GCA_026125835.1 Sphingopyxis sp. | reverse complement strand
CCGATTTCGACCTGGTGCTGAAAGTGCATGTGAGCGGCAGCGCCAACGTCACCAAGGCGTGCTGGGACATCATGCGCGAACAAGCCTACGGCCGCATCCTGATGACCGCGTCGTCGACCGGGCTCTACGGCAATTTCGGGCAGGCCAATTATGGCGCGGCGAAGCTGGGCCTCGCGGGGCTGACCAAAACGCTCCACCTCGAAGGCGCGAAGTACAACATCCGCTGCAACCCGATCGCACCGGTCGCGGGGACGCGGATGACCGAGGACATCTTCCCCGCCGAACTGTTCGAAAAATTCACGCCCGAGAATGTCGTGCCTGCCGCGCTCTACCTCGTCAGCGAGGATGCGCCGACCAACATGATCGTCGGCGCGGGCGCGGGCGCCTTCCACGCCGCCTATGTCACCATGACCCCCGGCGTCGCGCTGCCCGAAGGCGAGCGGACCCCCGAGGGCGTCGCCGCGGCGTGGGAGAAGATCATCGACCGCAATGGCGAAACCGTCCCGCAGTCGGGCAGCGAGCAGTCGATGAATGTCATGAAGGCGCTAATGGCGCTGGGGTGAGGCCGGTGATCCTCCCTGTGGTGAAACCGTGGGGAGGATTCGAGCCCGATGAACTGCTGTTCCTACACTCGTCATTGCGAGCAACGCGAAGCAATCCAGGGCGGTTTACGCCGATCTGGATTGCCGCGTCGCTTCGCTCCTCGCAATGACGATCTCGACCGACGTCACGCCGCATTGGCAGTGTCACACTGTATTGACACAGCAACACGCCGCTGGCATAAAGCCAGTGGGGCAAGGGGATCGGTCTAACAAGGACGACCCCGATGTATAGTGAAAGCGACCTGCAAGCCGCGGTCGATGCGAAGGTTTTGACGCCGGAGGCCGCTGCGGCGTTCCGGTCGCATATCGCGTCGGCGCGATCGACCCCCGCGGCGGATGAAGAATCCTTCCGCCTGATCACCGGTTTCAACGATATTTTCGTCAGCATAGCGGCGGTCATCCTGCTCGTCGCGGTCGCGTGGATCGGCCAGTCGATCCACACCGCCCTCGGCGGCGCTTTTGTCGCGCTATCGGCGTGGTTCCTCGCCGAATATTTCACCCGCAAACGCCGCATGGCGCTGCCCAGCATCGTGCTGGTGCTCGCATTCTCCGGCGGTGTGTTCGCGACCATGGTCGGCTTTCTGTTCGAACATGGCGAGGCGATTTTCGGCAACCATCTGGGCGATACCATGGGCGCGATCCTGTTCGGATCGATGGCGCTGGTGACCGCGGCGGCGACCTGGGCACATTGGAAGCGGTTCATGGTGCCGATCACCGTTGCGGCCGGCACTGCCGCGCTCGCGGGGACCGCGGTGGCGCTGGTGCTGTCGATCACCGGCATGCCCGAACGCCCCGACGCGCTGGTGATGTCGCTGGTGCTGACCGCGGGTATCGGCGTGTTCGCGCTCGCCATGTGGTGGGACCGCAGCGACCGGGGGCGCCAGACGCGGCGCAGCGACGTCGCCTTCTGGCTCCACCTGCTCGCCGCGCCGATGATCGCGCATCCGGTCTTCCACCTGCTCGGCGTGACCGAG
>JAHCKJ010000394.1 GCA_026125835.1 Sphingopyxis sp. | reverse complement strand
GGGTGAAAGCCTCGACATGCGGCGCCGCGGCGTCGCCATGCTCGGCAATGATGTCGATGAAGGCCGATCCGACGACGACGCCGTCGGCGACCCTGGCGATCTGCGCGGCCTGGTCGGGGGTGCGGACGCCGAACCCGACTGCGATGGGCAGGTCGGTTGCGGCCTTCAGACGCGCGACAGCATCCTCGATGCTCGCCTGCGCGGCCTGTTGCTGCCCGGTGATCCCTGCGACCGAGACATAATAGAGGAAGCCGCCTGCTCCATCGAGCACGGCGGGCAGGCGCGCGGTGTCGGTCGTCGGCGTCGCGAGGCGGATCAGGTCGACCCCGGCGGCGCGCAGCGCGGGGCCGAGTTCGGCGTCTTCTTCGGCGGGAACATCGACGCAGATGACGCCGTCGACGCCAGCCTTGGCGCATTCGGCCGCGAACCAGTCGCCGCCCCGGATCGTCATCGGGTTGGCATAACCCATCAGGACAAGCGGAGTGTCGGGGTGGCGCTGGCGAAAAGCGGCGGCGATCGCAAAAATGTCGGCGGTCGTTGTGCCTTTGGCGAGGCTGCGCAGGTTCGCCTGCTGGATCGCCGGGCCGTCGGCCATTGGGTCGGTGAATGGCATACCCAGTTCGATCACATCGGCGCCCCCCGCGACGAGCGCGTCGAGGTTCGCGGCGGTGTCGCCGTCGCCCGCGGTGATGAAGGCGACGAGGGCGGGGTGGGGTTTGGCGAAAGCAGTACCGAAGCGGCTCACAAGCCCACCCCCAACGCATCCGCCACGGTATTTATGTCCTTATCCCCCCGGCCCGAGCAATTGACGATGATGATCTTGTCCTTGCCCAGCGTCGGCGCAATGCGTTCGGCGGCGGCAATCGCATGTGCGGACTCCAGCGCGGGGATGATGCCTTCGAGTTTGGTGAGCTTCCGGAAGCTCGCCAGCGCCTCGGCATCGGTGACAGGTTCGTAGCGGACGCGGCCAATGTCGTGGAGCCAGCTATGTTCGGGGCCGATGCCCGGATAGTCGAGGCCCGCCGAGATGCTGTGCGCCTCGGTAATCTGGCCGTCCTCGTCTTGCAGCAGATAGGTCTTGTTGCCGTGGAGGATGCCGGGCTTGCCGCCCGCGAGGCTGGCGGCGTGCTTGCCGTCCAGCCCTTCGCCCGCGGCTTCGACGCCGACGATCTCGACGTCCGGGTCATCGAGGAAGGGGTGGAACAGACCGATCGCGTTCGATCCGCCGCCGACGGGAGCGATCAGCATGTCGGGCAGGCGACCTTCGGCCTCCAATATCTGCGCCTTGGCTTCGTCGCCGATCACCGACTGGAAATCGCGGACGAGCTGCGGGTAAGGGTGCGGGCCCGCGACGGTGCCGATGATGTAGAAGGTGTCGTGGACATTCGCGACCCAGTGGCGCAGCGCCTCGTTCATCGCGTCCTTCAGCGTCTTGGCGCCGCTTTCGACCGCGACGACGTCGGCACCGAGCAGCTTCATGCGGAACACATTGGGCTGCTGGCGTGCAACATCGACCGCGCCCATGAAGATGGTGCAGGGCAGGCCGAAGAGCGCGGCGACGGTCGCGGTCGCGACTCCGTGCTGAC
>JAHCKJ010000393.1 GCA_026125835.1 Sphingopyxis sp. | reverse complement strand
CGCAGCGCAGCAACTTGGCCCCAACGGTACGTTCCTGATTACCACGCCCGGCAAGATGCGGGTGCGCGGCGACGTGCGCTTCAACGCGATGACCGACAACCAGTCGGTGAACCTGTTCGGGCGCGACAGCGTCGAGGTGATTTTGGGTAGCGGCTCGATCCACCTGTCGGGCCAGTCGCCCGACCAGCTGGCAGGCAATCTGACGATCGAGGCCGACGACATCGTGATCGCGACGACCCAGGCGATCGCCGATATTTCGGTCATGACCTCGACCGCCGCCATCGACGCGCGGCTGGCGCAGAATGACGGCATCACCAGCGACATCGGCGCGCTGGCCGCGAACCGCATTACGCTCAACCACAATCTGGACGACAGCGTCTATATCCAGAACAGCGGCACCGGCACCGCATTCGCCGACCGGCGCGGCATCACCTTTGGCCAGGGCGGGCTGTTCATCAACGGCCCGGGGAACCAGGACAGTCTGGTCATCAACGCCGTGCATCGCGGCGCCGGCGGCGGCTTGGTGACGGGGCTCGACGTCATCCCGCTCGTCAACATCAACGCGCCGACGGGGTCGAACACGGTGGTCCAGACAGGATTCAACGCGCAATCTACGATCAACGGCTGCCTGATCGGCAATGTCGCCAGCTGCACGGCGCCGGTGCGACCCAGCGAGGACAGCAGCTTCCCGGTTCAGGACGTCATCGACGACCCCGCCGAGGACGAGGATGGCGACGGCCAGAGCCTGCCCGTGCCGCTGATCACGATGCGCGACCTCGATCCGTTGAGCGGCGAACCCTTGCTCGACGATCCGGTTACCGGCGCGGGCAACGACGATCTGTGGACGCCGACCGACCAGCCGTAAGGCTTTCGGTTGACGGAGCCGCTGCGAGCGGGGCATGGGCGCGGATATGACCGACGCCCCTGCCTCCGCCTCCGGCGCCCCGCTGCGGCTGTTCAACAGCCTGACGCGAAAGCTCGAAGAATTCCGGCCTGTCCACCTTGGCGAGGCGCGCGTCTACAGCTGCGGGCCGACGGTCTATAACTATCCGCATATTGGCAACATGCGCGCCTATGTGTTTGCCGACACACTGGGCCGCACCCTGTCGTTCAAGGGGTACAAGCTCACCCATGTCATCAACATCACCGACGTCGGCCACCTGACCGACGACGCCGATGCGGGCGAGGACAAGCTGGAAAAGGCCGCGGCAGAAAAGGCGCAGTCGATCTGGGACATCGCGCGCCATTATACCGAGGCTTATTGGGCAGACGTGAAGGCGCTCAACATCCGACAGCCCGCGCACTGGTCGATCGCCACCGACTATGTGCCGCAGATGATCGAATTTGCGAAGGCGATCGCCGACAAGCATTGCTATGAGCTGGACAGCGGGCTCTATTTCGACACCGCGACCGTCACCGATTACGGCCGCCTCGCGCGTCACAGCACCGACGAAGGCGAAAGCCGTATCGACCCCGTCGACGGCAAACGTCATCCCGCCGACTTCGCCATCTGGCGCAAGACCCCGCCGGGCGAGACGCGTCAGATGGAATGGGACAGCCCATGGGGTATGGGCGCCCCCGGCTGGCACCTCGAATGCTCGGT
>JAHCKJ010000392.1 GCA_026125835.1 Sphingopyxis sp. | reverse complement strand
CCGCGCGGTCGGCATCGGCGGCGAGACCCATCAACTGCATCGCGGCATGTTCCTCGCGCGACAGACCGGGGTTGGCCGCCTCGCGCCGTGCTTCGTCCATCCGCTGCCGGAACCGCGCTCCGAGGGCGTCGATGGGATCCTTGAAATCGGCCCAGCGCGGCGGCAGGTCCGCGCTGCCCGCGGCGCGGCAGGCACGACTCTCGGTTTCCCAGCCTGCGGTGGGCGCTTGTGCCGCCATGATCTGGTCGGCGCTCATGCCTTCGAAAAAATTATAACCAGCGTTGAATTCGCGCACATGGTCGAGGCACAGCCAGCGATAAGGCGGCGGGCCGTCGGGCGAGCGGTGCGCCGACGCGGGCGCGCGAAATTCGCCCGGCTCGCGGCAGCCCGGGACCGCGCAGGGCGCCTCGCGCGGCACGCGGCCATGAAATCGGGAGGGGCGGGCGGAGGACGACAAAAGGGGCTTTCGGACTCAAAGGTCGGGGGAGGGGGTCTTATAATTTGGCGACGCAGCGCCTATGGTCAACCCCATGAGCAGCCAAGGTCCCGTACAGCAAGAGATGGAAAGCCTGCTCGCCGCAGCCTTTCCCGACGCCAATTTCGCCGTCAGCAATGACAGCGCCAAACATCATGGCCACGCAGGCGACGACGGCAGCGGCGAATCGCATTTCAGCCTGGCGATCGAATGGGCGGGCTTTGCCGGAATGAACCGCGTGATGCGCCAGCGCATGGTGAACAAGGCGCTCGGCGACCTGCCCGGCCAGCGCGTCCACGCGCTTGCGATCCGCGCGACGGCGCCGGGGGAATAGCGGAACGCATGGCGGAGCATCGCATCTATTCCATGAGCTTTGCCAGCGTCTATCCGCACTATGTGGCCAAGGCCGAACGCAAGGGCCGCACAAGGGAAGAGGTCGACGATATCATCCGTTGGCTGACCGGCTATAGCCAGAAGGAGCTGGAAGCCCGGATTGCCGAACGCGTCGATTTCCGAACCTTCTTTGCTGATGCGCCGACAATGAACCCGGCTCGCGACCAGATCAAAGGAGTCGTCTGCGGTATCCGCGTCGAAAATATCGGCGAGCCGCTGATGCGCGAGATCCGCTATCTCGACAAGCTGGTCGACGAACTCGCAAAGGGCAAGGCGATGGACAAGATTCTGCGCGCGCCCGGACCCGCCGAACGCTGAGCCATCCGCCCAAAGGAGTTGCGCATGTTTGAAATCATCACCCCCTCGACCCACGATCTTGGCGCATTCGAGGTACGGCGCACCTTGCCGAACAAGGCGCGCACGATGGTGGGCCCGGTTATCTTCGTCGACCAGTTCGGCCCGGCGCATTTCGACATCGGCGCGGGCATGGATGTGCGGCCGCATCCGCACATCAATCTGGCGACGGTCACCTATTTGTTCGAGGGCGCGATCGAGCATCGCGATAGCCTGGGGACGCTCGCGACAATCCGCCCCGGGGCGTGCAACCTGATGACGGCAGGGCGCGGTATCGTGCATTCAGAACGCACCCCCGCCACCGAGCGCGCGACCGGTTCGGGCATTTCGGGGATGCAAACCTGGCTCGCGCTACCCGACGGCAAGGAAGAGATTGACGCGGCGTTCGAGCATG
>JAHCKJ010000391.1 GCA_026125835.1 Sphingopyxis sp. | reverse complement strand
AGCGCGGAATTAATGGGTCCTGACCCTATAGATATCGTGTCCCGAGGCGAAACCGATCGCCTGCCACCACTCCTACCCCTCGCTCTCGCTGATATCCTCCAGCATATCGGCATCGAGCACCCGGACGCGCCCCTGCTCCAGCGAAATCACCCCCGATTCCTCCCAGCTTTTCAGCTGGCGGTTGATATGCTCGCGGCTCATCCCCGCGAAATTACCCAGCTCGGTCTGGCTGAGCTCGACGCGCTGCGCCGCCCCGACGTCCTTGCGGATCAGCCGCTTCAGATAGCGCGCCAGCCGCGGCCCCGACGCATAGGCGCGGTCGCTTTCGATCGTCTGGTCGGCGGTGCGCAGCCGCCGCGCGAGCTGTTGCATCAGCGACCAGGCAAATTCGGGATGGCTCGCGGCAAAATCCTTGAGGGCGTTGCGCCCCAGTTGCAGCGCGCTCCCCGCGCTCGTCGCAACGACCGACGCGGTGCGTTCGCCGCCGTCGAGCAACGCGATCTCGCCCAGCACCGCGCCGGGTTCGGCGTAAGCGAGCACGATCTCGCGTCCGCTTGGCGTCAGCATCGACACGCGCGCCGTACCTTCGGTCAGGATCAGCATCATGTCGCCGGGGTCGCCCTGGACCAGCAATTCCTTGCCCTTGACGAAATTGACCTGCACCGCGCGGCGGGCGATTTCGGCCCAGTCGTCGATCGACAGGCCGGAAAAGATGCTGTCGGGGCTCTGCAATTCGGCGAGTCTTGCGTGATCCATAGCCCCTGAAACCCCTTTATCCGAACGGTCAGACCAGCCGGCTCTGCTTCACCGCCGCTTCGATAAAGCCCGCGAACAAGGGATGCGGATCGAACGGCTTCGATTTGAGCTCGGGATGGAATTGCACCCCGATAAACCACGGATGGTCGGGCCGCTCAACGATTTCCGGCAACATGCCGTCGGGCGACATGCCCGAAAACACCAGCCCGCCCTTCTCCAGCCGCTCGCGATAGGCGCCGTTGACCTCGTAGCGGTGGCGGTGGCGCTCGCTGATGTCGTTCGCGCCATAGATGGTCGCGACATGGCTGTTTGGCGACAGCTTCGCTTCATAAGCCCCCAGCCGCATCGTGCCGCCCAGGTCGGTGTCGGCGCCGCGCTTTTGCAGGCCTTCGGCGCTCATCCATTCGGTAATCATGCCGACCACCGGCTCGTTCGTCGCACCGAATTCGGTGCTCGACGCGTCGGCGATCCCGCTCGTGTTCCGCGCCGCCTCGATGCACGCCATCTGCATGCCGAGGCAGATGCCGAAGAAGGGCACCCCGCGCTCGCGCGCAAAACGCACGCTCGAAATCTTGCCTTCCGATCCGCGCTCGCCGAACCCGCCGGGCACCAATATGCCGTGCAGCGGCTCCAGATTGGCCGCCAGATCCTCGTCGCGCTCGAACATTTCGGCGTCGAGCCAGCGGATATTGACCTTCACCCGGTGCGCCATGCCGCCATGGACCAGCGCTTCGTTGAGCGACTTGTAGGCGTCGGGCAGCGACACATATTTGCCGACGACGCCGATCGTGACCTCGCCCTCGGGATGCTGCTTGCGGTCCATTATGTCGTACCAGGCCGTCAGGTCCGGCGCGGGGGCGTCG
>JAHCKJ010000390.1 GCA_026125835.1 Sphingopyxis sp. | reverse complement strand
GCGCAATTTGCGGCTGTGGAGCTTGGCGCCTTCGTCGCGCATCGTCTCGCACGCGCGGATGCCGATCTGGAGATGTGCGGCGATGGCTTCTTCGTAGAAGCGGTTCGCCTGTCCGGGCAGCTTGAGCTCGCCGTGGAGCGGCTTGTCGCTGACGCACAGCAGGGTGCCGTAAGGGACGCGGAAGCGGTAGCCCTGCGCGGCGATGGTGGCGCTCTCCATGTCGATCCCGATCGCGCGCGATTGCGAGAAGCGGAGCGCGCTGTCGGTGTAGCGCAGCTCCCAGTTGCGGTCGTCGGTGGTGACGACGGTGCCGGTGCGCATCCGTTTCTTGAGGTCGGCGCCCGTGGCGCCCGAGACGGCTTCGGCGGCGCTGGCGAGCGCGACCTGCACTTCGGCGATCGGCGGGATCGGGATTTCGGGGGGCAGCACGCCGTCGAGGATGTGATCGTCGCGCAGATACGCGTGGGCGAGCACATAGTCGCCGATGCGCTGGCTGGGGCGGAGGCCGCCGCAGTGGCCGATCATCAGCCACGCCTCGGGCCGCAGCACCGCGAGATGGTCGCAGATCGTCTTGGCGTTCGACGGGCCGACGCCGATGTTGACGAGCGTGATGCCGCCGCCGTCGGGGGCGATCAGGTGATAAGCTGGCATCTGGTGGCGCCGCCACGCGCTGTCGGCGACGAGCGCGCTCGCATTGACCCCCGGTTGATCGACATACAGCCCCGCGGCGCCGGCAAGCGCCGTGTAGCGGCCCTGGCCGACCTGTGCGCCCGCCCAGGCGACGAATTCATCGACATAGCGGTGGTAGTTGGTGAACAGGATATAGCGCTGAAAATGCTCGGGCGCGGTGCCGGTGTAGTGGCGGAGGCGCGCAAGCGAAAAGTCGGTGCGTAGCGCGTCGAACAGCGCCAGCGGCTGCGACTTGGCCGGATCGGCGCCGAACAGGCCGTCGGCAAGCTCGTCGCCGATGTCGGCAAGCTCGGTGGTGGGGAAGTGCCGCGCGAGTTCGAGCGGGGTGACCCCGCCCATGTCGGACCCGTCGCTGGCGTCGAGCACATAGGGAAAGGGGATCTGCTGCCCGGTGCGCGTGACTTCCAGCGTGATGTCATAATGGCGCGCGAGCAGGCCGAGCTGGTCGCGCAGATAATCGGCGAACAGGTCGGGGCGGGTCACGGTGGTGACAAATTCGCCCGCGCGCTCGAACTGGCCGAAGGCAAGGTTGTGCCCCTTTTGCCCCTCGCGCTGTTCGCCGGTGGTGGTCAGGCGGATCGCGGGATAGTCGAACAGCCCCGTCGCCGCGGCGTCGGCCGGCGGCAGGGTGCGATCGCGGACATAGGCGGCGATGGCGGATTTGAGATTGGCGACCGAGGTGCGGAACCGGTCCTGAAGTTCGGCGATGATGCCGTCGACAAGGGCGGTGGGGTTAGCGATGTCAGGGTTTTGCGATGATGATGTCATCGCGACGCTGTTGCACGAAATTGTGACAAAAGGGAAGGGGGACATAAATCTGCCCTCCCTGTCAGGGAGGGGCTGGGGGTGGGTGGCGCCGTCAGGCGCCGAGCCGCGCTCGCTTCGCTCGCACCCACCCCGAACCCCTCCCGGGAAGGGAGGGGAATGATTGGCTTACAGCA
>JAHCKJ010000039.1 GCA_026125835.1 Sphingopyxis sp. | reverse complement strand
CCCGACACCTTGTACGCATTGTCGTCGCTGGTGTTCTCGAACTTCCCGCCCGCGTGGAGCTGGGTCATGATGACCTCGGCCGCCGAAATGCCTTCCTCGGCGTGAATACCGGTCGGAATGCCGCGGCCATTGTCCTCGACGCTGACCGATCCGTCGCTGTTGAGCGTGATCAGAACCAGGTCGCAATGCCCCGCAAGCGCCTCGTCGATCGCATTGTCGCTGACCTCGAACACCATGTGATGCAGCCCCGACCCGTCGTCGGTGTCGCCGATATACATGCCGGGACGCTTGCGGACCGCGTCCAGGCCTTTGAGAACCTTGATCGAATCGGCGCCATAGGCATTGGCATTGGGCAGGTTGGCGTTGGCGCTCGGCGCCATATTTTCAGGGGTGTCCGTCATGCCGATTATATAGGGTCGCAGGCGGCAAAACCCAAGCGAAAATGCGGGTCTTGGTGCTATCGCGACGAGCGTTGCGCGGGCGCGCAGCGGCGGCTAGTTTCCTATCCATGAAACAGCGTTCTACCTTCCCCCTCGCCGCTCTCCTGACCCTCGCGCTCGCCGCATGCAGCCAGCCCGCACCGCCGCCCGAAAACGCCCCTGAAGTCAGCGGCGAACCGCTGGCGACGCGCGCGGTGATGATCGGCACCGAAGGGCCGAGCCTGCCCGCCTGCTCGAGCATCAGCCGCGTCAAGGCGGGCGGCACCGATGTATTCTGGGCGCCGGGCGAAACGCGCGCGATCAAGGCCAAGCTGGCCGGCGGGGCACGCCTGTCGCTGTGCGAGGCGACCGATGACGACGCCTGGTTCGGGGTGGTGTTCGCCGCCCCCGGCACCGATCCCGACATGTGCGGCGTCGGCCGGTCGGTCGCCAATGCCCGCGAATATCAGGGGCCATGCCGCTGGGGATGGATCCGCGGCGGGACGGTGGAGTTAGGGGGATAGCTTAGCGAAGCTCGACCCCTAAAGGGTGGAGGATCACTCTACCGGCAATCCTCGATCACCCGCCCGATTTCCGATTGGACCGGCAACGTCAATGCGCCGCCGCCCGGCGCTTCGAGCGCGAAACGGCCGCGGCTGAACGCAATGCGGTCGAGCCGGGGATCGCGGCTGGGCAGCGTCGCGCTGCCGCCGTCGAAACGAATCTCGTCGGTCCCGGCGCTGGTGCGCAGGCTGACCGCGCCGGTCAGCGCCGACGTCAGGCGGATCGCGCTGCCGCTGCACGTCATGGTGAGCAGCGGATTGGCGCTGCCGGTCGGAACGAAAGTCGCGGCGCGGCTGCTCGCATCGTAACGCCAGCTACCCGCATCGACGGCGCGCTCCTCCCACCCACGGGTCGGGGTCGGCAGCGGCGCGGGAGTTGGCGCGGCGGCGACCGGAGCGGGCTGCGGCGGGGGCGCGGCAGGAGTCGGCACCGCGGCACAACCGGCGACCGCCAGCATCACCGGCACCATCAGCGCATATCGTGTCCACATCGCCTGCCGTTCCATAATCAAAATCCCTGCCAATCGATCACTTCGTCCAGTCCCGCGCGCGGCACCGGCCACTGGTTCACCGCGGCGCCTTCGTCGGCATAGCCGATCGCAAGGCCGGTGAACAAAATCTGGTCGTCGCCGAGCGCCAGTGTGTCGCGTATCGTCTGGCCATACATCGCCCAGCATTCCTGCGGGCAGCTGGCGAGACCATGCTCGACGAGCAGCAGCATTACCGATTGCAGCCACATCCCCATGTCCGACCATTGCGGCGGCCCCATGATGCGCGAACAGTGGAGGAAAAGCATCACCGGTGCGCCGAAACCCCGGTAATTTTCCACGAACTGAGCGAGCCGCCCCGCCTTGTCCGCGCGCGGGATGCCGAGCGAGGCGTAAAGCGCCTCGCCGACCCCGAAGCGCCGCGCTTCCCACGGGTCGGTCAAGCCTTTGGGGTAGATGTCATATTCGGGCTGATAACCCGCGCGCCCCATCGCCAGCCGCGCGGCGACCGCGTCCTTGACCGCCTGCCAGGGCGCGCCGGTGAGCACCGTCGCCTGCCAAGGCTGGAGATTTCCGCCCGACGGCGCGCGCTGCGCCGCGGCGAAAATCTCCCGCAGCAGCGCCGGATCGACGGGCTGGCCGGTAAATTTGCGGACCGATCGCCGCCGGTGCAGCGCGGCGGTTACGGACATCGGGTCAGTCACTGGCATATTTATCCTCTCGCCGTTTGCCGAACAGCAATTTGCGTTCGAGCCGGGATTTCAATTGGCGGTAGTAGCTGAGCAGGAAGACGTCATCCTCTTCGGCGACCGGGCGGCCGATTTTGGCGCGGATCGTGTCGGCGACCTCGCGCATCGCGCGCGCGTCCTTGCCGCGCAGCACGCGTTCGAGCTCCTGCAACTCGAAAATGCCATAGACGGACAGCTCGGCTTCGCTGAACTGCATCGCGTCGCCCGCGGCGTCGGTGGCGATGTCGGCGTCGAGCTTTACCCGCTGCGCCATCACCACCCAGGTTCCGGCGATCAGGTCGCCCATCCGCATCCGGTCGCGGTTGAACAGCAGGAACAGGCTGAGCGTCAGCGACCACAGCACCCCCGCCGCCATCGTCCACCCCGACACCATATCCTCCGCGGCGCCGACGCCGAGCATCATCAGCGGCAGGAACAGCTCAAGCTCGCGGATCAGATTGCGCGCGACCACCGCATCGGCGGTCAACCGCCCGCCGTCGCGCGCGACGACGCGGATGCCCATCAGCCGCTTGCCCGGCGTCGCGGCGCGCGATCCGAGTTCGAAGCCGATGAACCAGAAGGTGCGCAGCACAAAGGCGCCGAGCATCCACACGACGATGGTGATGTCGGATTGCGACGCAAAGCCGATCCACAGCATGACGAGCGAGAACAGAAACAGCGCCAGCACAATCAGGATCAGGTCGACGAGCAGCGCGCCGAACCGCAGCCCCGAACTCGCGATCTTCAGCTCCAGATCGACCCCCTCGGGGGTGATGAACTGGCGGATCTTTTTCGCCCGCGCCGCGCGCGACTTCGCATTGGCCTTTGCCGCGGCGGCGCTCATGTCACATCCTCGCGCCGCGGGATGTAGTAATAGGCGATCCAGAACAACAGCATCAGCGTGCCGATGCCATAGCGCAGCATCGTGTCGGTGATCAGCTGGCGCCCGAAGCCTTCGAGCAATCCGGCCATGAACAGCATCAATATGACCCCGATCATCACCTTGCCCGCGGTCCGCCCGGCGTGCGAGGCCGCCTGCAACCGGCTGCGCGCGCCGGGGAACACCACCGCGGCGCCGATGCGCAGCCCGGCGGCGCCCGACAGCGCCGCGGCAAACAATTCGGTGGTGCCGTGGATGAACAGCCAGCCGCCGAAATCGAACCCCAGCCCCTTGCCAGCAAACACCGCCATCATCGCGCCGAGGCCAATGCCCTGATAAAATTCGAGCATCATCGTCGGCACACCAAAGGCAAAGCCGAGCGCAAAGGACAGGATCGACACGCGGCTGTTGTGGGTGAACAAATAGGTCGCGAATATGTGCAGCCCGCTTTCGCTTTCGCCCGCCGCCTTGCCATGGCCCAGCGTCGACTGCAGAAATTCCTTGGTCGCGCGCGGGTCGCGCCCGCCCGCCATGTCTTCGCCGACGAAATTATAATACCATTCGGGGTTGCTCGCGACGAGCGAATAGCTGGTGATCGCGCCGAGCAGGATGATCAGGGAAATGATGATCGTCTCTTTCCACACCGACCGCACCGCCGCCGGCCAGTCATAGAGGAAGAAGCGGCGGATGCGGCTCCAGCGCGTCTCGCGCACGCCATAGACGAGGAAATAGCCGCGGATCGACAGCGCCTCGAGATGGTCGAGCAGCGCCTTGTCGAGGCTCGTCGCGCGCGCGATCGACAACGACGACAGCGTGGCGCGATAGAGCAGGGGCAGCTGCAACAGCTCGTCGCTGGTCAGCGCCTTGGCACCCTTTTTCTCCAGCTTGGTCAGCAGCCGGTCGAACGCGATCCAGTCGGCCTCGCGCTCGGCGCGAAAGCGGCTGGCCGAAAAGCTCGGCGCATCGAGCGGGCGGGTGGGGGCCGCCGCGGGGATCACAGCGTACCCGCCCGCTTGATGCCCAGATAGGCCTCGACCGCGCTCGCCCCCATCGCGTCGGCGGGGACTTCGAGGACGTCGGCGCCCAGCCGCTGCAACCGCGCGATCACCAGCTGGCGGTCGCGCAGCATCGCTGCGGCGACGTTCGACCGCGTGACATCGGCGCCGGTTTCGGGGCGTCGGCGCTCCTCGCCCTCGACCTCCTCGTCGCGGATCACGACGAACAGCAGCCGGTGCTTCTTCACCAGCCGCCCGGCGGCGCGGATCATCAGGTCGGCACTCGTCGCATCGGTGAATTCGGTGAACAGGATGATCAGCGAGCGGCGGTTGAGCCGCGCGCCGAGGGTTGTCAGCGCGAGGGTGAAATTGCTTTCGACATGCGCATAGTCGATCAGGCTCGCGGCGCGCTGCAACGCGGGAAAATCCTGCGTGTGCATATAGGCGGGGGTCAGCGCCTGCGGCTTCGCGGCAAAGGAAAACAGGCTGATCCGGTCGTTCAATTTCAGCCCGACATAGGCGAGCAACAGCGCCGCCGACACCGCGCGGTCGACGCGCGGCATCCCGCCGACGGGTTCGGCCATCGTCCGCCCGCCGTCGATCGCCAGCACGACGCGGTTGTCGCGTTCGACGCGATATTCCTTGGCGAGCAATTTGACGTGGCGCGCCGACGCGTTCCACTCGATCGCGCGGCGGTCCATCCCCGGCTGATATTCGGCGAGCGCTTCGAACTCGGTGCCTTCGCCGCGCAGGCGTTGCTGGCGAAGGCCGAACCAGCTGTTACGTTGAAACAGGCGGCTACCTTCGTCGGTGACCGCGCGCAGGCTGGGGACGATGCTGATCGTGCCGTCGATGGCAAATTTGCGCTGTTTCCAGACGAGGCCCAGCGGCCCGGCCCAGCGGATCCACAGCGCCTCGATCGCCGCTTGCCCGCGCCGCGAGGCGGTGAGCGAGAGGGTGCGGGTCAAGCCCTCGCCCGCGCTCGTCCGGCGCATATCGCCCGCCAGCCGCCCGCCTTCGACAAAGCGTTCGTCGAGCGCGATCGCCAGTTCGGCGCGCGGCGGCACCATGCGCCCGCGCGCGGCGAGCGCGAGGTCGAAGGGATCGCCGACCCCGACCTGATGCGGAAAGCGCGCATCGAGGCTGAGGTGGCGCGGACTGGCACCCGCGATCGTGTCGAGGATCAGGCACGCCAGAACCACCCCGATCCACCCGGGCGCCACCAGCCACAGCTCGGGCCGCACGAGCCCCAGCGCGAGCGCCATCGGCGCGCCGAGCAGCAGCAGATAGATCGCGCGGCGGGTGGGGTAGATCACCGCGGCACTTCCTCGCGGTCGAGCAACGCGGCGACAACCTGCTCGACGCTGCGCCCTTCGATCTCGGCGGCCGCCGACAGGATGACGCGGTGGCGCAGCACCCCGGCGGCGAGCCGCTGGACGTCATCGGGGATCACATAATCGCGCCCGTCGAGCGCCGCCGCGGCGCAGGCGGCGCGCGCCAGCAACGTCGCGGCGCGCGGGGATGCGCCGCATTCCAGATCGGCACTCTCTCGCGTCGCGCGGACGAGGCGGACGATATAATCGACAATCTCGTCGGCCAGCCGGACGGTCGCAATGGTATCGATCGCCGCCGCGATCGTCTGGGCATTGGCGACCTCGTTGACCCCGAAATCGGCGACCGCGGGGCTTTTGAAGCGTCCGCCATGGTCGGCGACGATGCGCCGCTCCTCGTCCCCGGCGGGATAATCGACCACCAGCTTGAACAGGAAACGGTCGAGCTGTGCCTCGGGCAGCGGATAGACGCCCTGCTGTTCGATCGGGTTCTGCGTCGCCAGCACGGTGAAACGCGGGCTCATCACATGCGGTTCGCCGTTGATCGTCACGCGGCGTTCCTGCATCGCCTCGAGCAACGCGGCCTGCGTCTTGGGCGGGGTGCGGTTGATTTCGTCGGCGAGCAGCAGCTCGGTAAAGATCGGCCCCTTGGTCAGGGTAAAGCTCGACGTCTGGAAGTTGAACAGGTTCGACCCCAAAATGTCGCCGGGCATCAGGTCGGGGGTGAACTGGATGCGCCCGAAATCGAGGCCGGTGGCGCGCGCGAACGCCTGTGCGAGCAATGTCTTGGCGGTTCCCGGCGGGCCTTCGAGCAACACATGCCCGCCCGCCAGCAGCGCGATCGTCACCATGCGGGTCAGCGGTCCCTGCCCGAACACGACCTTGGCGACCTCGCCTTCGATCGCGGCGCCGAGCGCCTGAACGCTTTCGATGGGATTAGCTGTCACGCAGTAGATCCTTCCTGATATCGTGCAGCGCCTGCGCGTCTGCCAGAAATTCATGGGTGTTGCGCGCGAGCGGCAGTCGCCGGGCGAGCGCGGAAAATGTTTCGCCGCCGCCGCGCCGATGCTTGTCGATCCAGCGGTCGGTCGCGGCGTCGTCCAGCCCGGCGGGCGCATGCAGCCGCCGCGCAATCGCGCTGCGCTGGCTGCGGACATAGGCGTCGGCGCCGTCGAGCTCGCGCCGCGCCTGTTTGATCAAATCGGCGCTGTTGGCGATCAGCGCCGCTTTCGACACCGCAATCGCGCGCGCCGGTTTCAGCGCCGGGCCGAACCGCATCCACGCCTGCCACAGTGCGAGCAATCCGGCGGCGATCAGGCACAGGGTGATGCCGATAAACGGCGGCACAAAGGCAAAGCGCAGCAGCGAGCGTTGGCTGCCAAAGCCGTTCAGCGTCAGGTCGAAGGCGATCCCGTCGGCCTCCGCATCCTCCGCCACCGCGTCGATCAGCATCGCGGCGGCGCGGGCGCGCTCGCGGTTCGCAAAGGCCAGATTGTTGACGAAATCGGGGTCGGACAGGATGTAGATTTCATTGCGCGTCCGCTTGGCGAGAAGCGCGCCGCCATGCGGAAAACCGATCATCGTCTCAAAGTCGTCGGAGGTGATGACCTGCGCCCGCAACCCGCCGAGCGGCAGCGCGACGTTGCGCCCGCCGACAAAGCCGGTCGCGCTGCGCGCGTGCGGCTCGCTGACGATCTTTTCGACCGCGCCGATCGTCGGCGGGAGCAATTTGGGCGACGGGGTGCTGGGAAAGCCGTTGCCCGACCAGCCCGCCTTTTGCGGATGCCGCCCCGTCCGCCATTTCGGCAATATGATCAGTACCGGCCCGCCGCGGTTCCCCTTGATCACCCGCGCCAGATCGTCGGGCTTGGTCTGGTGGGTCGGGGTCAGCACCAGCAGCTCGCGCCATTCGTCCTCATATTGCGGCGCCTCTTCGCTCCGCCGCAGGTCGACCACCGCGTCGCTGCGTTCGAGCAGGTCGACGATCCCGGCATAGCCCGGCGCCGCTTTCGACAGCGCATGGCCGCCGCCGTCATTGCCGCTGCTGAGCTGCGGGCCGAGCGCGATCAACGCCCACAGCGAAATGAACGCGATCACGCCGATCACCACGACCGCCGCGATCAGCCGCGGGCTGAACCCGCCGTCGCTCGCCGTTCCGCCGCTCATGCCCGCGCCCAATTTTTCGGCACCGTCAGTTCGGCATAAGCGCTCCGGCATTGTTGCCAGGCGCCCGCGTCGATCGACCGCCCGCCGAACAGGCTGATTTCGACCGCGCGCGCGATACGACTAAAAGCGTCGCGCGCGACCCCCGGCAAGTCGCGCGCCTCGGCAAGGTCGCGGGAGGTCATCGCGGGCTTGACCAGCCCGGGGCGGCGGCCATCAATATCCTCGACGCTGCGATAGAGCAGCAGATGTACCGCCTCGGCAAAGCGGCCCTCGGCGGCCAGCGCATCGGCTTCGCTCAGCAGCGCGCGCGCGGCGCCCGCTTCGGCCAGCCCGATGTCGTCCGCCGCGTCACCCTCGCCCGCCTTGCGCCGGAACCGCAGATTGTCGACCCAGCGCGCAAAGGCGGGGACGAAATGATAAAGCAGGAACAGCGCGAGCAGCGCGACGCCGACCCACAACAATGGCTTGGCGGCCGGGGCACTCCACTGGAAAAAGCTGCCGATCATGTCGAACAGCGATTTCAGCCATTCGGGGGTCGGCGGCGGGGGCGGCGGGGGCGGCGGAAACGCGGTCTGGATCTCGCCGCCCGCGATCATCTGGCTGTAGGCGGGATCGACGAGTTCGGGGTCAAGCAGCCAGCCCTGCTCCTCCGACCCGGCGGCGGTCGACGCTTGCGCGATCCAAAAGGATATCATGCTGAAAAGATGGTCCCGCCGCGATCGTGCATCGCCAAGGTGGTAGCGCGAGCGAGCGCGGCAAGGCAAGAGATGCTTGCGCGCCACACTGTCCCCTTTATAGCGCGCGGAAAACCGGTCCGATCGTTACCGCGGTAACTGGGCGGCCGCGCAACAGGAGAGACAAGTGGACGCGGCGCAGGCGGTACATGAAAAATTCCTTGCCGCGCTGGCAAACGGCCGCTTGCCGGGCCGCGCCGATGCCCCCGATCCCGCCGCGATCGGACTGTCGCGCGCCGACGCGACCGATATTTTCCTGTCGCAGATGACCAGCCGCCAGATGGACCGGCTGTCGCGCCACCTGCAGGCGCGCGGCGAGGGCTTCTACACGATCGGATCGTCGGGGCATGAAGGGAACGCCGCGGTCGCCGCGGCGCTGCGCGTCACCGACATGGCGTTCCTCCATTACCGCTCGAACGCCTTCCAGCTCCACCGCGCGCGTCAGTTGCCGGGCGGCACCCCGACGTGGGACATGCTGCTGAGCTTTGCGGCGTCGAGCGAAGACCCGATCTCGGGCGGGCGGCACAAAGTGATCGGGTCGAAACCGCTCAATATCCCGCCGCAAACCTCGACGATCGCCTCGCACCTGCCGAAAGCGGTCGGCGCCGCCTTTTCGATCGGCATCGCGCGGCGTTTGGGGATGAAAGATCTGCCACTCCCCGACGACGCGGTGGTCCTGACCAGCTTCGGCGACGCGTCGGCGAACCATTCGACCGCGCAAGGCGCGTTCAACACCGCGGGCTGGGCGGCGTTCCAGGGCTCGCCGATGCCGCTGATCTTCCTCTGCGAGGACAATGGCATCGGCATCTCGACCCGCACCCCGACGGGCTGGATCGAGGCGCAGTTCCGCCACCGCGCCGGGCTGCACTATATCCGGTGCGACGGCACCGACCTGGCATCGGCCTACGCCGGGGCGTGCGAGGCCGCCGATTATGCGCGGCGGTATCGCAAGCCGGTGTTTCTCCATATGGCGACGGTGCGGCTCTACGGCCACGCCGGGTCGGACGTGCAGGGCGCCTATCTGCCCAAGGCGCTGATCGAGGCCGACGAGGCGCGCGACCCGCTGCTCGCGGGCGCGGCTTTGATGGCGGAGCAGGGGTGGATGACCTCCGCCGAGATCGCCGAGGCATATGAAGACATCGGCGCGACGCTCGCGCGGCAGGCCGAGGCCGCGATCCTGCGCCCCAAGATCACCACGCCCGCGCATGTGATGCAGAGCATCGTGCCGCCCAAGCGCGAGCTCGCTCGCGTGAATACCCCGTCCGACGAAGATCGCAAGGCGATGTTCGGCAGCGACGCGGGCGCGATGGACAAGCCGCAGCATATGGCGCGGCTCTTGAGCTGGGCGCTCGCCGACCTGATGCTCGCCCACCCGGAAATCGCCGTGATGGGCGAGGATGTCGGGCCGAAGGGCGGGGTCTATAATGTCACCGCGAAGCTGCACCAGCGCTTCGGATCGGCGCGCGTCATCAACACCTTGCTCGACGAACAGGCGATCCTCGGGCTCGCGGTCGGCATGGCGCACAACGGCTTTGTCCCGATGCCCGAGATCCAGTTCCTCGCCTATGTCCATAATGCCGAGGACCAGATCCGCGGCGAGGCGGCGACCTTGAGCTTCTTCTCGAACGGCCAATATACCAACCCGATGGTGATCCGCATCGCGGGGCTGGGGTATCAGAAGGGCTTCGGCGGCCATTTCCACAACGACAACAGCCTTGCGGTGTTCCGCGACATTCCCGGCGTCATCCTCGCGGTCCCGTCGAACGGGCGCGACGCGGTGGCGATGCTGCGCGAATGCGTGCGGCTGGCGCGCGAGGAACAGCGGGTGGTCGTCTTTGTCGAACCGATCGCGCTCTATATGACGCGTGACCTGCACGAAGAGGGCGATGGGTTGTGGACGAGTGTCTATGAGGCACCGGGCTCCGCCGCTCTGATCGCTTTCGGCGACGTCGGCGTCCACGGCGACGGCAGCGACCTTGCGATCGTCACCTATGGCAACGGCTATTATCTCTCGCGGCAGGCCGAAAAGCTGCTCGCCGCCGACGGCGTCAAGGCGCGCGTGATCGACCTGCGCTGGCTCGGCCCCGTTGACGAGGACAAGTTGGTGGCCGCGGTCGGCGATACCAAGCGCGTCCTGATCGTCGACGAATGCCGCATCACCGGATCGCAGAGCGAGGCGCTGATGGCGACTTTTGTCGAGCGCACGCCGGACAAGAAGCTCGCGCGGATCGCTGCCGACGACAGCTTCATCCCCTTGGGCAAGGCCGCAACGCTGACCCTGCCGAGCCGCGACAGCATCGTCGCGGCGGCGAAGGAGCTGCTCGCCAAGGGCTGATCACAAAACCGTTTGCCCTGAGCTTGTCGAAGGGCCGTTCTTATTTTGACGACGCAGAAGGAAAAACAGTGCTTCGACAAGCTCTGCACGAACGGATGAGGGGACGGAGATGAGCAGCGCGCGCAAAACCGCACTCGTCGTCGCCCCCGGTCGCGGCACCTATGGCAAGGGCGAACTCGGCAGCATCGCGCGGCTCCACGGCACCCGCTTTGCCGAGCTGATCGCGAATTTCGACGCGCAGCGCCGCGACCGCGGCCAGCCGACCGTCACCGAACTCGACGGCGCCGACCGCTTCAGCGTCGCGACGCACATGCGCGGCGACGTCGCGGCGCCGCTCATCTACACTGCGACCGCGCTCGATTGGCTCAGCATCGACCGCGGAAAATACGACGTCGTCGCGGTCGCAGGCAACTCGATGGGCTGGTACAGCGCATTGGCGCTCGGCGGTGCGGTGTCGATCGCGGATGGTTTCCGGATCAGCAATGCGATGGGCCTCAACAGCCAGACCCACGGTCCCGGCGGACAGATTTTGCTGCAGGTCGTCGATGAGGATTGGCGCCCGGTGCCGGGCTTGCGCGATGCGCTGTTCGCGCTGGTCGATGCCATCGCGGCGCGGCCGGCCCACGCCCTCGCGCTGTCGATCGACCTTGCCGGGATGCTCGTCTTTGCGGGCGACGAAGCGGGCCTCGCCGCGCTCCTCGCCGAAGCGCCGCCGACCCCGGGGCGCGATCCGCTCCGCCTCGCCGGCCATGGCCCGTTCCACACCCCGCTGATGTTCGGCAGCGCGGACAAGGCCAGGGCCGAACTGCCGCCCGTGCTGTTTAGCGCCCCTTCGATCCCGCTGGTCGACGGTCGCGGCCATGTCTGGCACCGCTTTTCGAGCGATCCGGCGGCGGTGCGGGATTATACCTTCGGCCACCAGATCCTCGCGCCCTATGATTTCGCGCTGTCGGTGCAGGTCGCGGTCAAGGAATTTGCCCCCGACGTCATCATCCTGCCCGGTCCCGGCGACACGCTGGGCGGCGCGATCGCGCAATCGCTGATCGGCATCACCTGGCAGGGGATCCGTGGCAAGGGCGATTTCATGGCGCGGCAGGCGGCAGACCCGATCCTGCTCTCGATGGGCCGCACCGAACAGCGCGCGCTCGTCACCGGCTGACGATCCATTGGAAACGAAGAGGGTCGGCAGGGAAAGGAACATTCCCTGCCGACCCTGTCGGTCGCGCGCGATCAGGTGGGGTTGACCGCGCGCGGGTGAACGGCAGCGCCCATGGGGACCAACTCAGGAGCGGTGCGCCGTTCATTTGTCTTATAGGCGGCGCGCGGCGAGGTTGGCCGCCTGGTGCGGCGATCATGCACCGGAATGGACCGGAT